>NZ_JABXWS010000156.1:0-615 GCF_015594425.1 Novosphingobium sp. HR1a | reverse complement strand
AGCCCCGCCTGCGCGGTGGCGACGAGATCCGCGCCCTGCAGCCACTTGTGCAGCACGCCCGCCGCGAAGGCGTCTCCGGTGCCGATGCGGTCGACGATGCCGGTGACGTCCACCTCGCTGGTCTGGTGCGCCGCGTCCCGCGCATCGAGACGCGCGGCGATACGGTGATGGCCGGAATTGACCACATGCCGCGCGGTCGAGGCGATCAGCTGCAGCTTCGGAAACGCCTCGAAGGCGGCCAGCGCGGCCTCGCGCCGACGGTCGGAGCCATCGCCGGAGAACGCCTTGCCCAGCAGCAACGAGATATCCCGGTGGTTGCCGATCATGACCGTTGCCGACTGCATCAGGTCAGTCAGCACGCTGCGCGGGTCGCTGTCCCACGCGTCCCACAGCAGCGCGCGGTAATTGCCGTCGAAACAGACAGGCACGCCGGCGCTATCGGCCGCGGCGACGGCGGCTTGCGCAAGCGCGACACCTCCGGGGCCGAGCGCCGGCGTGATGCCCGACAGGTGGAGCAGTCGGGCGCCCTCGAGCGCGGAGGCGAAGTCGAACTGGTCCGCCTTGGAGGTTGCGAACACGGAACCCTCGCGATCATAGGTGATCGACGAAGGCCTC
>NZ_JABXWS010000003.1:0-72983 GCF_015594425.1 Novosphingobium sp. HR1a | reverse complement strand
AAGCCCGCCCCGCTTTCGAGGAAGTAGAGGCCCATCCGCCCGGCATCGCGGCCCACATAAGCCGTATCGATCCCGGCGGCATTCAGGGCCGCACGCGCCTTGTCGCCCAGCGGACTAGACGGCAGGCGCGTCAGCATCTTCACGTCATGGCCCAGCGAGGCGAGCCCCGCCACGACATTGGCCTCCGCGCCGCCGACGACCATGTCCAGCGCATCGCACTGCACCGTCAGCCGCGCACCCGGCGTGGCGAAGCGAAGCAGGACTTCGCCGAAAGTGACGACGTGGCCAGAAGCGCTATCGGTCATCAGCGCGCCAGCCAGCCGCCGTCGACGGCGAGGACCTGACCCGTCACGTAGTCCGATGCCTGCGAGGCGAGGAACACGGCGGCGCCCGCGATATCCTCGGGACGGCCCCAGCGGCCGGTCGGGATGCGCTCGAGGATCTGGCGGTTGCGCGTCTCGTCGGCGGATAGCGCAGCGGTGTTGTTGGTGGTGATATAGCCCGGCGCAATCGCGTTGACCTGCACACCCCTGGGCGCCAGTTCGTTCGCCATCGCCTTGGTGACGCCGGAGACGCCCGACTTCGCCGCCGCATAGCTGGGCACGCGGATGCCGCCCTGGAAGGTCAGCAGCGAGGCGATGTTGACGATCTTGCCGTAGCCACGTTCGGTCATGCCCTTCGCCGCCGCCTGGCTGAGGAAGAACAGGGTCTTGAGGTTGGTGTCTATCACCGCGTCCCAGTCCTCCTCGGAGAACTGCAGCAGGTCGTCGCGGCGGATGATGCCCGCGTTGTTGACGAGGATGTCGACCTTGCCGAGACCCGCCACCGCTTCGTCGATGACGCGCTGGACCGGCTCGATGCTGGACAGGTCGGCCTTGATGTTGACCGCCTTGCGGCCCGTCGCGGCGATCAGCGCCAGCGTTTCGGTCGGCTCCGAGCGGCCTGCCACGGCGACGTCGGCGCCCGCCTCTGCCAGCGCGACGGCGATGGCCTGGCCGATGCCGGTGTTGGCGCCGGTGACGAGCGCGGTCTTGCCCGTCAGGTCGAAGGAAATTGCCATAATACCATCTCGCCACTGCGGACGCCGTCACGCGATACCAGCGTGCGGCGTCCCTGATTATTCGTCGTTGCCTTCGGTGCGGGGCCAGCTCCTACTGGAGCTGGCAGATGTCCAGCACGTTCATGTCGGTGTAGTCGAGGTTCTCGCCGCCCATCGCCCAGATGAACGCATACTTCTTGGTGCCCGAACCCATGTGGATCGACCACGGCGGGCTGATGACGGCCTCTTCGTTGGCGATGACGATGTGACGCATCTGGTCCGGCTCGCCCATGTAGTGGAAGATGCGGTCGTTCTCTTCGGGCAGCTCGAAGTACAGGTAGATTTCCGAGCGGCGGTCGTGGAGGTGCGGCGGCATGGTGTTCCAGACCGAGCCTTCTTCCAGCACGGTCAGGCCGAGCAGCAGCTGCGCGCTCTCGCACACGCCGGGGATCACGAGCTGGTAGATCGTGCGCTGGTTCGAGTTGGCGAGGTCGCCGCGCGCCAGCGGGTTGGCCTGATCGAGCGTGATATGCTTGATCGGCAGCGCCTTGTGAGCGGGAACCGAGGCGATGTAGAAGCGCGCGCCCTCACCCTCGAAGATCACCTCGTTCGTGCCCATGGGGACGTAGAGGCATTCCTTGTTCTTCATCTCGAAGCGCTGGCCGTCGACGGTGATCGCGCCCGGTCCGCCGATGTTGGTGATGCCGGCCTCGCGGCGCTCGAAGAAGGACTTACCTTCCGCGCTCTTGGGGACGGTCTGCAGCGGCAGGGCAAGCGGCTCAGCGCCCGGAACCGCGCCGCCGATGATGAAGCGCTCGTTGTGCGAGTAGTTGAGGTTGACCTCGCCGGCCTTGAACATGCCGGTGACCAGGTAACGGTCGCGCAGTTCTTCGTTGGAGACACACTCCATCATGTCCGGATGGGTGGCGTGGTACGTCTTGCAGAACACTGTGAACTCTCCCGTTCAGGTCTTGGCGACTTTCGTATCCGCTTTAGGTAACCGGTGTCAACGAGGTTTAAAAGACGCTTCAAAACTCGTCATCCCAGCGAAGGCTGGGACCGCTGGCTGTCTTTAGGCGCGCGTTTGCTGCTGAGGCTTCGACAAGCTCAGCCTGAGCGGGATTTAAAGACCTGCTCTCAATCTGCTCAGGCTGTGCTTGTCGAAGCCCCAGCAGGCATGCGCTGCGAAGGTGGGCATTCAAGGCCACCGGTCCCAGCCTTCGCTGGGATGACGATCCGCCTATGACCGATAGGGCACCGCCGACGCGCGCCGGATCAGGTCCGAGAGGAAGAACGAAGGCTCCGACGCCGCCGAGGCCGGGCGAATCAGCTTCGCCGCCGCCGTGCTCGCCATCGTGCGGATCGGCCAGCGCACCGTCGTCAGCGGCGGCCAGATGTGCGCGGCAGTGGCGGTATCGTCGAAGCCGATGATCGACAGGTCTTCGGGCACGTTCAGCCCCCGCTCGCGCGCGGCGTGGAGGATGCCCGCTGCCATCTCGTCATTGCTGGAGAACACGGCGGTGGGCGGTTCGGCGGCCGACAGCAGCTTCTCGCCCGCCGCCTTGCCCGATTCGAAGCGATAGGTGCCCCGCGCCGCGATCGCCGGGTCGAGCGTCAGGCCCGCCGCCGCGAGGCCGTCGAGGAAGCCCTGTTCGCGCTCGTTGGCGGAGCGGAAGCCCTCCGGCCCGGCGACAAAGCCGATTCGCGTGTGGCCCAGCTCCACGAGCCAGCCGACCGCCTCGCTCACCGCCTGCCGGTCGTTCGAGGCGACGAGATGTTCGTCGTCGTCGAGCCTCGCCGAGCCCATGCGCACGAGCGTGCAGCCGAGATCGCGGCACAGTTCGGCGAGGTCGTCGCGCTCCGACAGCGGCGGCAGCAGCATGACGCCGTAGAGGCGCTGCTGCTCGATGAAGCGGCGGATGTCCTCCGCCAGCGTCGGCGAATGGCGGTTCACCGGATGGACGACGAGCGCGAACTCGGTGTCGCGAATGGTGTCGAGAATGCCCTCCTGCACCCCCAGCACCATCTGCGCGTTCGGGTTGTCGTGAATCAGGCCGATCAGGAAATTGCGCCCCATCGCCAGCGCTCGGGCCTGAAGGTTCGGGACGAAACCCAGTTCGGCGATCACCGCCTCCACCTTCTTTCGCGTCGCCTCGCCCAGCAGCGGCGACTTGTTGATGACACGGCTCACCGTCTTCTTGGACACGCCGGAAATGCGCGCAACGTCGTTGATCGTGGGTTTCTGGCCTTCTGCCATGCGGCGTCCTTATGGTCTTGCGTCGGCGCGTTGGTCGATGGGCCGAATTTTTCCGGCTTGCCTTCAAGCGGGACGAAAGGCAAGATGACACCGGTTACCATTCCATCGCCTGTGCATTTGCATAGGATGGAAAGATGCCGGAACGCTCGCAGGGCGTACCGGCGGGTGACCAATCCGACAGAGCGGACACTCTGTACAGACGGGTCAGGATGGGCGTTTGGATGACACCGGTGTCGCCGGTAATCCAGTGCCGAACTGGCCGAAGCACGGTATTCTTGGGTGTGGGGATTGTTTTGACAGACACGGCAAAGGCAGTCGCCGAAGCATTCGTGACGGCGCGGCGCGAGAAGCGCGCATTGGATTCCTATCCCGGACAAGCCCCCACCGACCTCGGCGGCGGCTATGCGATCCAGGATTTCGCCCTCGCCTTCGACGGGCGTGAGGTTGCGGGCTGGAAGGTCGGCAAGATCAACCCGCCGCTTGACGGGCAACTGGGCGCGAACCGGCTGGCCGGGCCGATCTTCACCGACAGCGTGGTGACGGTGGCAGCGGGCGAATCGCCCGAGATGCCCGTCTTCGCCGACGGTTTCGCGGCGGGCGAGGCGGAGTTCCTGCTTCACGTCGCGGCAGGCTGGGACGGCACGGTGCCGCAGGACGACACGGCCACCCGCGCGGTCCTCGACGCGGTGCACATCGGCATCGAGGTCGCCAGTTCGCCTTACCCGCGCATCAACGCGGACGGGCCGCCGGTGACCGTCTCCGACTACGGCAACAATTACGGCATGGTCATCGGGCCGGTGCTCGAAGGCTGGGAAACGATCGACTTCAACGCGATCACCGTCCGCCTCGACATCGACGGCGAGACGGCGGGCGAGGCCACCACGGCGACAATGCTCGACGGGCCACTGGGCGCGGTGCGCTTCCTGCTCGGCAACCTTGTCGCGCGCGGGATCGACTGCAGCGGCGGCACCTGGGTCTCGACCGGCGCTGTCACCGGGGTTCACGAGGTCGTGCCCGGCCAGCAGGTACTGGCGACTTTCGCGGGCCACGGTACGGTAGCCTGCGGCATCGTCGCGGCAAAACCCGCCTGACAGAACCAATTAGAGCGGCACACGAACAAGACGGTCGCAAGGGAGTAGGGAAATGGATGCAGGAACCGGCGGTACGGTAGGCCAGACGGCAAAAGTCGGGCGCTATCGCTGGGTCGTGGTGGCGCTGCTGTTCGCGGCAACCGCCATCAACTACGTCGACCGTCAGATGATCGGGGTGCTCAAGCCGACGCTGTCGGCGGAGTTCCACTGGTCCGAGTCCGACTTCGCGGGGATCGTGTTCTGGTTCCAGCTGGCCTACGCGGTCGGCTACCTGTCGTTCGGCAAGATCGTCGACACGCTCGGCGCGCGCCTCGGCTACACCGTCGCCATCGTTATCTGGACAGTGAGCCACATGGCACACGGTTTCGCCACCGGCCTGACCTCGTTCGCGATGGCGCGCTTCGGCCTCGGCGTCGGCGAATCGGGCAACTTCCCCGCCGGCATCCGCGCCGTGACCGACTGGTTCCCCCAGAAGGAGCGCGCCTTCGCGATCGGCGTGTTCAACGCGGGCGCCAATGTCGGCGCGATCGTCACCCCGCTGCTGGTGCCGCTGCTGGTGCTGTGGTTCGACTGGCGCATGGCGTTCTTCGTCACCGGCCTGTTCGGCATCATCTGGCTCGCCGTGTGGTGGGCCGTCTACCGCCACCCGGACGAGCATCCGCGCGTCACTGCGGCCGAACTCGCCTACATCAAGCAGGACCCCGCCGACCCGGTGGAGAAGATCGGCTGGAGCCGCCTGCTGGTGGTCAAGGAGACCTGGGCCTATGCTCTGGGCAAGTTCCTGATCGACCCGATCTGGTGGTTCTTCCTATTCTGGCTGCCCGGCTACCTGTTCGAACGCTACGACCTCGACCTCAAGACCTTCGGCCTGCCGCTCGCCGCGATCTACCTGATCTCGGACGTGGGCAGCATCGCGGGCGGCTGGATGTCCTCGAAGCTCATCAAGGCGGGGCGCACCCCGAACTTCGCGCGCAAGGCGACGATGCTGCTCTCGGCGCTGTGCGTGCTGCCGATCTGGTTCGTGCAGGGCGTCGACAACGTGTGGGTCGCGGTGCTGGTAATCGGCCTTGCCACGGCGGCGCACCAGGCGTTCTCGGCCAACCTCTACACCCTGCCGTCCGACGTGTTCCCGCGCGGCGCGGTGGGCTCGGTGGTCGGCATCGGCGGCACCGTGGGCGCGTTCGGCGGCATGGGCATGGCGCTGTTCGCGGGCTACATCCTCGACGCCACGCACAGCTACGAGGTGCTCTTCGCGATCTGCGCGAGCGCCTACCTGATCGCGCTGCTGGCGGTCCACGTCCTCAGCCCGCGTCTGGCGCAGGCGCGGGTCTGACGATGGAGATCGACCGCAGGGCTCTGTTCGCCGGAGCCCTCGCGGCTTCGGTGATCCGTACGATACCGGCGGGGGCGGCAACGCCCCCGCCGCGTCCGTTTCATGAAACCGGCGAGGTCATCGACCTCTGGCCCGGCACGCCGCCGGGAGCCCCTTCCCCGCTGCCGGTGGAGATCGCGACCGAGCGCTCCGCCAACTCCGCCCAGCCCGACCGCGTGATCGCGGGGATCGCCCGGCCGCGCATCACTGCTTTCCGCCCGAAGTATCCCAACGGCGCGGCGCTGCTGGTAATCCCCGGCGGCGGCTATCGCGAGGAATCATTCGACAAAGGCGGCATCCAGGTCGCGCAGTGGCTGACCGAGCACGGCTACACGGCCTTCGTGCTGACGTACCGCCTGCCCGGCGAGGGCTGGCAGGACCGCTCCAACACCCCCCTCGCCGATGCCCAGCGCGCCATGCGGCTGATTCGCGCGAAGGCGGCCGCCTACGGCATCGCGCCGGAGCGGGTGGCGGTGATGGGATCGTCAGCGGGCGGCCACTTGTGCGCCGATCTCGCCAGCCGCTTCGCATTTCCCGCCTACGCGCCGGTGGACGCGGCGGACAGGCTCTCCGCCCGGCCGTTCTGCGCCGCGCCGCTCTACCCGGTGGTGAGCATGGACCGCGCCATCGCCCATGCCGGATCGCGCGAGAAGCTGCTCGGCCCGAACCCGACGCCCGCGCTCGAGGCGGCGCATTCGGTGGATCGCAACGTGACGCCCGAAAGCCCGCCGCACTTCATCGTCCATGCCGAGGACGATGCCACCGTACCGGTCGAGAACTCGCTGCGGCTGCGCGCGGCGCTGAGAAAGGCGGGGGTGAGCGTGGACCTGCACCTCTTCGCCGAGGGCGGGCACGGGTTCAACTTGTGGAACATCGCCGGCAAGCCGGTGGCCGCATGGCCGGGCCTCTGGCTCGACTGGGCGAGCCGCGTGGGGCTCGGCTGACGTCGTCCCGGGCTCGACCCGGGACCGCTGACCGTGACCAGCCCACCTTGCATCGGGCGCTATGTCCGTAAGCGAACGCCTTGAGCATAATCGTATTTGGCTGAACATTTATTAGTCATCCCCGCGAAGGCGGGGACCCATCTGATGACGGTTCAACCTGCCACGTCAGGAGATGGGTTCCCGCCTTCGCGGGAATGACAATGATACCGTCAAAGTTGATCACCCCCTCGGGGCGCGCTGCTTGCGAAGCAAGGTGGGCTGGTCACGGCCAGCGGTCCCGGATCAAGTCCGGGACGACGGACACAAAAAACAGGGATGAACCGGCTCCCGGAGGGGTGGGAGCAAGTTCATCCCTGCGTCACGGCGCGGGCGTTTGGAGCCACCCGCACCTTGGGTGAGTACCGTCAGGCCGTCTCGCGCAGCGAAGCCTGGGCCTTCTCGACGAGCGCGGCGAGCATCGCTTGCTCTTCTGCGGAGAGGTCGGTCAGCGGCGAGCGGACCGGACCCGCCGGGCGGCCGATCACGTTCATGCCCGCCTTGACGATCGACACCGCATAGCCGGTGCCGCGATTGCGGATGGCAATGTAGGGCAGCACGAAGTCGGTCAGGCCCGCCAGGATCGCCGCCTTGTCGCGCGCGCGGACCGACTTGTAGAAAGCCAGCGCCCACTCCGGCATGAAGTTGAAGATCGCCGAGGAATACGTCGTCACGCCCATCTCCAGATAGGCGGGGGCGAAGGTCTCGGCCGTGGGCAGACCGCCGATGTAGGTCAGGCGGTCACCCAGCTTGGCGTAGATGCGCATCATCAGCTCGACATCGCCGACGCCGTCCTTGTAGCCGATGAGATTGGGGTTGCGCTCGGCAAGACCGGCCAGCGTGTCCTCGGTGACGATCGCGTTGTCGCGGTTGTAGACGATGACACCCAGCGAGGTCGCCTTGCACACCGCCTCGATGTGGGCGGCAAGGCCCTCCTGAGTCGAATTGACGAGGTAGGGCGGCAGCAGCAACAGCCCGTTGGCGCCCGCCTTCTCTACGTTCTGCGCCATTTCCACCGCGATCGCGGTGCCGTAGCCGCAGCCCGAGAGCACGGGCACCTTGCCCGCCGCTTCCTCGACCGCCGCCTTGACGATTCCCGGGACTTCAGCCGGGGTAAGCGAGAAGAACTCGCCGGTGCCGCCCGCCGCGAACAGGCCGGCCACGTCGTAGTCCGACAGCCAGCCGAGATGGTCGCGATAGGCCGCCTCGTCGAACTTCAGGTCGGCGTCGAAATGCGTGACCGGAAACGAGAGGAGACCCCCGCCGATACGGGCGGCCAAATCCTGAGGCGACATCGCTTAATGCTCCAATTGATCCTGTAGAGCCTTTGCTACCTGCGCGGGGCGGCCGCGCCCATCGCTGGGACTGGATCGATTTATGTCGCAGCGGCATCGATCAGCGCCCATCGATGCATCGCGCGCTTTTCCTCCGGCCTCATGCGCGGTAGGCATGGACGATGTTCGAACTCACGCACTTGCGCTGCTTCGTCGTCCTCGCCGAGGAACTGCACTTCGGCCGCGCCGCCGAGCGGCTGCACATGACCCAGTCGCCGCTCAGCCGCCAGATCCAGGTGCTCGAACGCATCCTCGGCGTCGAGCTGTTCAACCGCACCAGCCGCCGGGTGACGCTGACGCTGGCGGGCGAGACCTTCCTTCACGAAGCGCGGCGCATCGTGCGCCTGTCCGAAAGCGCGGCGCTGGCGGCGCGGCGGGTGTGGAAGGGGGAGACCGGGCGCATCTCGATCGGCTTTACGGCGGTCTCGGGCTATGTCCTGCTGCCGCGCATCGTCAAGCGCGCGGCGGTGGAACTGCCGGGGCTGGAACTGCAATTGCACGAACTGGTCTCGGGCGATCAGTTCGAGGCGCTGCATACGGGCATGATCGACCTCGCGCTGGTGCGCCCGCCGGTGGACAAGGTGCAGTTCGATTCGGCGCCGCTGCTGCTGGAAAGCCTGCTGGTGGCGCTGCACGAGGACGATCCGCGCGCGGGGCAGGAGCGTTTCGCGCCGGGGGATTTCGACGGGCAGGATCTCGTCATGTATGCCCAGCGCGGGGCCGGGTACTTCAACCTGCTGCTGTCCAGCCTGTTCGAGCGGGCCGGGGCAGCGCCCAGCTACGTGCAGTACGTGACGCAGATCCACTCACTGCTGGGGCTGGTCGGCGCGGGGCTCGCGCCGGGGATCGTGCCAGAGGCGGCGGCGGGGCTGCACCCGCGCGGGGTGGTGTTCCGGCCCTTCGAGAGCGAGCCCGCCGCGCCGGTGGAACTGCATCTGGCGTGGCGGCGGGAGAGCGAGAACCCGGCGCTGCCGGCGTTCAGGGAACTGTGTCTGAAGGCGATGGCGGAATGACGCGATAGTAATGACGTCGTCCCGGACCTGATCCGGGACCGGTGGCTGTCTTTAGGCGAGAGCGTGCTGCGCGCGCAGCAAGGTAGGCCGTTCATGGCCAGCGGTCCCGGATCAAGTCCGGGACGACGATTACATCTGCGGCCACGCCAGTGTCGGCGGCTGACTGAACCGGCTCATCTCCAGCACCACCCGCGCACCCGCGCCCGGCTCCAGCCTGAGCGCCACGTCGCGGTCGCCCACCGCCAGGTGCCTGTCGCCGATCCGCACCGCCTCGATGCGGTGCTCGCCATAACCGCCGCCACGGATCACCAGCCGCCGCGCCAGCGCAGGGTTGAGGTTCACCAGCGAGAGCGTCGTCGTCCCGGCATCCATCTTCTCTACCAGTGCCGCCACGTCTTCGGGCAGACCCGGACGCTTGCGGTCGGCGTCGAAGTGCCGCAACCGCGCGAAGAGCAGCGTGCCGCCCTGGTTGGGAGAGGTCTTCGACCACGGCGGCCGCGCGACGTGGATCGCGCCCATGGTCTGGTGCAGCAGCGCCGTCACCGAGACCGGGTTACGCTCGATCGGGTTGTCGGCAAGGCGAGTGGCGGCAGTCGTCCTGTCCTCGTGGACGCGGACCATCTGGGTGCGCACGCGCTCCATGTCGTCCAGCAGCGACTGTTCGGCCCAGCCGTCCTGCTTGCCGTCGAGGAACTGCGTCCACGGCGTCGGCTCCATCGCCGCGCGGTCGGCCTCGGCTTGCGACAAGTACCAGATCTCCCCGGTATTGAAGCGGTAGGGGCCAGGCTTGAAGCTGTACCACCCCTGCGCACCGTGCATCGTGGGTGCGGAGAGCACCCCGTCGATCTTGCGCGACTGTGCGTTGATCGCCGCGTTCTGGTCGCGCCAGACCTGCAGGTAGCGGTCATCGCCGGTCGCCATATAGGCGTTCATGAAGCCCATGATCGCGCGCGGGATGCGGTTGCGGTCCTCGCGCTTGCCGGTGACGGGGTTGATCGGGCTGAACCCCCAGCCGTAGGTGCCGCCCCACCAATGACCGCCCGCGCCGCCGCCGACCTTGCCGTCCGGCCCTATATTGCTGGGCAGGATGCCGCCGTTGGCTTTTGCCCGCGCCGCCCATGCCTCGACATACTCCAGCATCCAGTCGCGGAAGCGCGCTTCGCCGGTCAGCATCCAGGCGTTGAAGCCCAGCGCGGTCGAATGCAGGTTCAGCGGGTTGTCGCCGACCGTCTCGGTATATTCGCGGTAGTGCTCCAGCGTGTCCTTGTAGCTCGATTCGCCGTGGACCATCTCGAACGGCGCGGTGTCGAAGGGGTCGCCCGCCCAGTCGAGCATCGTCGCCGGGCGCATCAGCGGGCCGATGCTGCCGTTGAACATCGAACGGATGAGCCTCAGCTTCGGATCGTAGTTGCGCGCGATGGGATCGCGGCCGGTGTAGAAATCGGCGAAGCGGCGGGCACGCTCGATCAGCTTGCGGTCGTCCGGGCTGCACAGGCCGAGCTGGTTGAAGGTGGTCAGGCCCTCGCTGATGTGCTGCCAGTCCATCTGCGGCGGGAATTCGCGCACGTACATGCCGTTCCGGCCCATCAGCACGTCTTTGGTGCGGGCCCGGGAGTACTGCGCGAAGTGGGCTTCCTGCACCTTCTGCGCAAGGTCGAGCAGGCCCGCCTCGCCGCCGATGAGGTAGAGGTAGGGCCAGTCGTTGATCGCCTCGATGGCGTCGTCGGGGCCGTCGTTGGCGCCCCAGCGCAGGAACGCCTCGATCTCGTGCTTCGCGTTGAAGTAGCGGTCGTGGAAGGCGCGGGCGGCGTCACCCTGCATGGCGATGAGGTGGCGCTGCAGCACCGCCCAGCGCGGCGCGGCCATCGGCGTGTCGATGGCGATCTCGGCCGATCCGGCGCGGGCTATGGCCGGAACCAGCATCAGCGCGCCGGTGGCCAGCAGTACGGTACGACGGTCGAGATTCATGCGGCAAGCTCCAGTCGCTCGAGCTTCTGCACGACGACGAAATAGGCAACGATGGTCAAGAGGCAATGCGCGCCGACGAAGACGAGCGCGGTGTCGAACGATCCCGCCTGCGCGACGAGGATGCCCACGACGATGGGCGTGACGATCCCGGCGGCATTGCCGAAGGTGTTGAACACGCCGCCCGCCAGCCCCGCCAGCTTGCGCGGCGCCACGTCGGACATCACCGCCCAGCCGAGCGAGGCGACGCCCTTGCCGAAGAACGCGACCGACATCAGCAGCACCACGCCGACCTGGCTTTCCACTTTGGCGGCGACCATGATGAGGCTGGCCAGCAGCATCCCCGCCAGCAGCGGCGCCTTGCGCGCCATCGTGATCGAGCCGGTGCGCGCCAGCAGCATGTCCGACATCACGCCGCCCGCCACGCCGCCGACGAAGCCGCACAGCGCGGGCAGCGCGGCGACGAACCCGGCCTCCATGATGTTGAAGCCGCGATCCTTGACCAGATAGATCGGGAACCACGTCACGAAGAAATAGGTCAGCACGTTGATGCAGTACTGGCCGAGGTAGACGCCGATCATCATGCGGCTGGTCAACAGCTGGCGCACGTTGCTCCAGGTGAAGGTCGGCTCGGCGGCCTTGTCCTTGCGGCCTTCCGGTTCGACCAGGCCGCCGCCTTCGCGGATCAGTTCGACTTCGGCGGCGTTGGCCCACTTGTGGCGCGTCGGCTCGCGGATGAAGGCGGCGAAGGCGCACATCGCCATCAGGCCCAGCGCGCCCATCACGAAGAACACCGCGCGCCAGCCGAATTCATGGACCACCCAGCCCATCAGCGGCGCGAAGGCGACCAGCGAGAAATACTGCGCCGAATTGAAGATCGCCGAGGCCGTCCCGCGTTCGCGCGCCGGGAACCATGCGGCGACGATGCGCGCATTGCCGGGGAACGAGGGCGCCTCGCACAGACCCACGAGGAAGCGCAGCAGGAACAGCTGCGTCACCACCGTCGCGCCGAGGATGAAGCCCGCGAAGCCCTGCAGCACGGTGAAGAACGACCATGTCCCGATCGCCGCGATGTAGATCGGCCGCGTCCCGAACCGGTCGAGCAGCGCGCCGCCGGGGATTTGCGCCAGCGAATAGGCCCAGGCGAAGGCGGAGAGGATGAACCCGGTCTGCACCGCATCGAGCCCCAGCTCCGCCGAGGCCGAAGCCCCCGCGATCGAGAAGGTCGAACGGTCCGCGTAGTTCAGCGAGGTGATGACGAAGATCAGCGCGATGATGAGAAAACGCACCTTCGTCGGGCGCGTACCCGTCGGGGTGGCTGCTTCTATCGAACCTGACAAATCCATCTCTCCATCGCCCCACATCCGCCGCACTGGTTTGCGGCTTTTTCCGTGCCTTCAGACTTACGCGCGCGGCGTCCACTCCATCCATGCCGCTGTGCAGCTTGATCGATGTGCGCTGCGCATCGCCGCCGTCGCTTCGTCATTGCGAGCGTAGCGAAGCAATCCAGGGCGGGGTGGAATTGCCCTGGATTGCTTCGCTGCGCTCGCAATGACGGGACGGAGGTTCGGCATTCGACAATCCCGCTTTCTTCCCCAAACCGATGCACCGACTGCATCGATCAAGCCCCTTTTCGCGCACGAAGCAATGAAGCGCCGGGCGTATCAATCTGCGTGTTGTTCGTAGTCTCTGACACCGGTATCAAGCTCGACCATAAAAGGGAGGCTGGGCCGGTCAAGGCGAGGACGGGAAAGTCCCGCGTCGCCGGTCTACAAATGGGGAGGAAATCAGGGTGCGCAGTTCCGCAATTCTTCGTCGTCGCCTGGTGCGCGGTGCGTCCGCGACCGTTCTGGCCGTCGCCTGCATCTCGCCGGCCTATGCGCAGGACGCGCAGACGTCCGAGATCGATGGCGCGACGCCGGCCGACATCATCGTCACCGGCTTCCGCAACTCGGTGCAGACCGCGCAGGCGGAAAAGCGCCAGTCCACCGCCGCAGTGGACGTGATCAAGGCCGAGGACGTCGCCAAGTTCCCCGACAACAACCTGGCGGAATCGCTCCAGCGCATTCCCGGCGTCGCGATCAGCCGCGAAGGCGGTGAGGGCCGCGCGATCTCGGTGCGCGGCCTTGGCCCCGAATATACCCGCGTGCGCATCAACGGCATGGAAGCCGTGGCGACCACCGGCGGTTCGGACGCAGGCGGCGGCGTCAACCGTGGCCGCGGTTTCGACTTCAACATCTTCGCCTCGGAACTGTTCAACTCGCTGACCGTGCGCAAGACCGCCTCGGCCTCGGTCGAAGAGGGCTCGCTCGGCGCCACGGTGGACCTGCAGGCCGCCCGCCCGCTGGACTTCAAGGACAACTTCGTCGTCGCCGGGTCCGCCCGCGCAGGCTACAACGATCTGTCGAAGGCCTGGGACCCGCGCCTTGCGGGCCTCGTCAGCTGGCAGAACGATTCGGGCACGTTCGGCGTTCTCGCCTCGGCCGCGTACTCCACCCGCACCATCGAGGAGGAAGGCCACTCGACCGTGCGCTGGAGCCCGGCGGGCGTGAACGGCGGCTTCAACGCGGCCTCCACCCTGCCCGGCTACACCGCCGCCCAGATCAATCAGGCCCCCGCCGCCGACGGTTCCAACTGGGGCGACTTGATCTATCACCCGCGCATTCCCCGCTACGACAGCTGGAAGAACGACATCAAGCGCCTGGGTCTCACCGGCGCCGTCCAGTGGAAGCCCTCGGATCGCACCGAAATCGTCGTCGAGGGGCTCTATGCGAAGTCCAAGACGCAGCGCTGGGAGAACTACATCGAGGCGCTCTCGTTCAGCCGCTCGGGCGCTTCGGGCAAGTCGCAGACCATCATCCGCGACGGCGTGGTCGATGACAACAACTCGCTGGTCTACGGCGTGTTCGACGACGTCGACATGCGCATCGAATCGCGCCACGACCGCTTCAGCACCACCTTCTACCAGTACAACACCGTGGTGAAGCAGGAACTGAGCGATACCTTCCGCCTCAACGGCTATGCGGGCTACTCCAAGTCCAAGTTCGACAGCCCCGAGCAGACCACCGTTGTGCTCGACCGCGCCAACTCGGACGGGTTCTCGTGGGACTACCGCGACAACAGCCGCGCGCCGACCATCAACTGGGGCTTCGATCCCAGCGATCCGGCCAGCTGGTCGTTCACCAACGGCACCTCGGACATCCGCATCCGCAGGAACGAGGTCACCAACGACTACCTCTCGACCAAGCTGGGCGCGGAGTGGGACGTGGCCGACGGCTTCAAGCTGTCGTTCGGCGGCGAATACCGCCGCTTCCGTTACGAGACTTTCGAGAGCCGCCGCTTCGTCGCCGAAACCTCCTCTGGCACGCTGACGCCCGCGCAGGTCGCGGCGCTGACCAAGCCGTTAAACGGCAAGACCGGCGATCCGAACTATTCGGGCTACGTGATCCCCGACCTGCAGGGCTTCGTCGATACGCTCAATATCTATTGCAACTGCGTGACCAACATCAACGGCCGCGACGTGGACTTCCGCGTCAACGGACGTGACGTGGCGGGTACGAACCCCAACGCGACGGCGGCCAGCAACACCGGCTCGATCAAGGAAGTCGACAAGGCGGCGTGGTTCCAGATCGATTTCGAGCGCGAGATCGGCGGCATCATGTTCCGGGGCGATGCGGGCGTGCGCTACGTGAAGACCGGCCAGACCTCGTTCGGGTATGGTCTCTCCAGCGGCGTCGCCACCCCGATCACCGTCAAGCGCAGCTACGAGAACTGGCTGCCCTCGATGAACCTCGTGGCCGAGATCACCCCCGACTTCCTGCTGCGCTTCGGCGCCGCGCAGGTGATCACCCGTCCGGGCCTCGGCGCGCTGTCGCCCGGCGGCAACCTGATCCTGCAGCAGGCGAACCAGGTCTTCAACCAGGGCAACCCGTACCTGAACCCGACCGAGGCGTTCAACCTCGACTTCTCGGCCGAGTGGTACTTCGCACCGGGCTCGCTGCTGGGCATCAGCCTGTTCCAGAAGGATATCGGCTCGCTTTCGGGCACGCAGATCTCGACGCTGGTGCCGTTCGACCAGCTGGGCTTCCCGCTCAACCTCGCGACCGACCAGGGCCTGCCCGCAAACGTGCCGGTGACCGTGCGCCGCACGATCAACGGCGACGGCGGCAAGCTCAAGGGCTTCGAGCTGAACTACCAGCACCAGCTGGACTTCCTGCCGGGCTTCCTCAGCAACCTCGGCATCCTGGCGAACTACACGTACGTCAAGGCGGACCTCAAGTACCCCGGCCCCGGCGGCATCGGCACCGTGGTCGGCCCGCTGACCAACCTGTCCAAGCACACCGCCAACGGCACCCTGTTCTACGAGGACAAGCTGCTCTCCCTGCGCGGCTCGGTGTCCTACCGTTCGGGCTACGTCGAAGCGTTCGGCGGCGGCGCGCGCGATCAGAGCACGCAGGAAGGCGTCAACAGCGCAATCAACGTCGATGCCTCGATCGGCGTCAACCTGACCGACAAGATCACCCTCACCATCGAGGGCAACAACCTGACGAACGAGGTCAAGGACATGTACATCGGCGATGCCGACCGCGTCGTCCTCAACCACAGCTTCGGCCGCCAGTTCTACTTCGGCGTCCGCTTCAAGTACTGACGACCTGTCCCGGCCCCCGCTTAACCGCGAGGGCCGGGATTTTTCGGTCCAATTATGATAGCGCTATCCAAACCGGGAGAGAGATGACGTGACCAAGGGCTTCGAACTGAGCCGCCGCGCGGTGGTTGCCGGCAGCCTCGCGCTGCTGGGCACGCGCCCCTCGCTCGGCCTTGCCGCCGAGCCTTTGAAGCGCCCGCCCTTCCCGGTCGAGGACGACAACGGCCGCCCGATCGATCCGCCGCCTGCGCGCTACTACGACGTCGCGACGCGCAGCGGCCCCGGCCTTCCGGTCACTCCCGAAACCGAGCGTGGCGGCTGGGTCACCAGCGAGGCGGCGGTGGACCGCAAGGGCGTGCGCTTCAAAGGCCCCGGCACGCCGCCGAAGAACGCGCTGCCGTGGAACGATTCCGACTCCGGCCGCGTCGTCACGCAGGGCCTGATCCCGCCGGTGAAGCCGCTGATCCACGTCCACTTGCGCGACACCATCGTGTGCCTCGGCGGTGACGGTTTCTACTACATGACCGGCTCCACCGGCGACGACATCTGGAAGGCCAACGACGGCGTCGAACTCTGGCGCTCGGCCGACCTCGAGCAGTGGGACTACCTCGGCCTCGTCTGGAGCATCGAAAAGGACGGCGGCTGGGAAAAGCAGTGGACTGTGCGCAAGGGCGACTACTTCCGCGCGATCTGGGCGCCGGAAATCCACTACATCAACGGCAACTACTACATCTGCCATTCGATCAGCCGCTCCGGCATCGCGATCCTGCGCAGCACCACCGGCAAGGCGACCGGCCCCTACGTCCACGCCTTCTCGCCCGACAAGCCGCTGCGCAACGGCATCGACGCCACCCTGTTCGGTGACGACGACGGCGCGGTCTACCTGACGTACGGCGGCGCCTTCGAGATGGTGCGCCTGAAGCCCGACCTCTCCGGCTACGACGGCGAGTGGACCCCGATCACGCTGGAAACCCCTGACCCCGACCCGCTGCACCACAACAAGAAGTGCGTTCACCGCGGCTTCAAGGACATCGGCTTTGAGGGCGCGACGATGTTCAAGCATGACGGCAAATACTACCTCGGCGCCGTCGACCGCTTCCACCCCAACCGCTATTCCTTCGCGCTGGCGACCTCGGACACGCCTTTCGGCCCGTACCGCGACCGCTACGAGAGCGTGCCGTGCGGCGGCGGCGGCAACATCTTCAAGGACAAGGAAGGCCGCTGGTGGTGCACCATCTTCGGCAACGACGACGAGGCGCCGTTCCGCGAAAAGCCCGGCATCGTGCCGGCGCGCATGGACGAGAAGGGCCATCTGGTGCCGGACTTCACGCCGCGCACGTAACTCCTGGGTGCGCGATCATCGTGAATTACAGAACCGTCATTCCCGCGAAGGCGGGAACCCATCTCCCGACATTTCGTGTGGCACCGGCATCAGATGGGTCCCCGCCTTCGCGGGGATGACCAGGAGTGTTTCAATTAGAAGAAGCGCCCCTCCGCCACCCCGCTCAGCCTGAGCGGGGGGAGAGTAATGACCGCCCGACGCTTACTGCACCGAGGGATGCGGGTCCATTTCCAGCCGCGCGCCCGGCAGCGCGGTGTCGGGGGTGACCCCGCCCTGCTCCAGCACGTGGCGCAGATAGCGCGCATAGTCCGACTTGCCGAGCCGCGAGATCGCCCGCTCCAGTCCCGCTTCGCTGATGAAGCCCCGGCGATAGGCGACTTCCTCCGGGCTGGCGATCTTGGTGCTCTGCCGCTTCTCGAGGATGCGTACGAACTCGGCCGCGTCCATCAGGCTGTCGGGCGTCCCGGTATCGAGCCAGGCGTAGCCGCGCCCCATCATCTCCACCGACAGCTGGCCGCGTTCCAGATAGGCGCGGTTGACGTCGGTGATCTCCAGTTCGCCGCGCGGCGAAGGGGCGAGGTTGGCGGCGATCTCCACCACTTGCGCGTCGTAGAAGTAGAGCCCGGTCACCGCCCAGTTGGAGCGCGGCAGGCTGGGCTTCTCTTCGATCGAGACGGCGCGCGCCCGGCTGTCGAACTCGACCACGCCGTAACGCTCGGGGTCCTGCACATGATAGGCGAAGACGCTCGCCCCGCGCTGGCGCTCGCCGGCGCGGGCGAGGAGGTCGGGCAGGCCGTGGCCGTGGAAGATGTTGTCGCCCAGGATCAGCGCCGAGGGCTGCCCGCCCACGAAATCCGCACCGATCACGTAAGCCTGCGCCAGCCCGTCAGGGCGCGGCTGGACCGCGTATTCCAGTTCCAGTCCCCATTGCGACCCATCGCCCAGCAGTTCGCGGAAGGCGGGCAGGTCACGCGGGGTGGAGATGATCAGGATCTGCCGGATGCCCGCCAGCATCAGCGTGCTCAGCGGGTAGTAGATCATCGGCTTGTCGTAGACCGGCATGAGCTGCTTCGAGGTCGACAGCGTCATCGGATAGAGGCGCGTTCCGCTGCCCCCGGCGAGAATGATGCCTTTCATGAGCAGGCTCCTGCGAACTGGTTAAGGGAGTGATGCCGGGCGACCAGCCGCTGCACGACGCCGCGCAGGGAGGTCCGCCACGGCGGCAAGGCGACACCGTGCACCGCCGCGATGCGCGCGCAGTCGAGGCGGGAGTCCGCCGGGCGACGCGCCACGGTCGGATAGGCACTGGTCGGGATGGCGCGGACCTGTGCCCAGGGGCCGCCCAATTCGTGCGAGAGGTCGAACACCGCCTCGGCAAGCTGCGCCCATGAGGCGTCGCCCTGCCCGGTCAGGTGGAACACGCCGCGCAGGCACGGATCGGGGTCCGCCAGCAGGTTGCGCGCGACCGCGATCACACCCTCGGCGATGTCGAGTGCGCTGGTCGGGTTGCCGAACTGGTCGGCGACGACGCTGACCTCCTCCCGCTCTCGTGCCAGTCTCAGCATGGTCTTGACGAAGTTGCCGCCGAACGGGCTGTAGACCCAAGCCGTGCGCAAGACCGCGCTGTCGGCGCCATGTGCGGCCAGCACCGCGCGCTCGCCTGCGAGCTTGGTGGCGCCGTAGACCCCGGCTGGATCGGTCGGCGCGTCCTCTGTGTGCGGCCCCCCCGCATCGGCGGCGAAGACGTAGTCGGTGGACAAATGCACCAGCGGCACGCCGAGATCGCGCGCGGCAAGCGCGATCGCCTCCGCCCCGTGCTCGTTGACCGCCTGCGCCTTGCGGCGATCGGTCTCGGCCGCATCGACGGCGGTGTAGGCGGCGGCGGAGACGATGGCGTCGGGGCGCACGGCGGCCAGCGCATCGCGTACGCTCTCGGGCCTGAGCAGATCCAGCACCGGACGTCCGACCGGCAGGACCTCGACCCCGAACGCCGCGCCCCGCTCCATGAGCGCGCGCACGACCTGCCCTCCGGTGCCGGTGACCGCCAGTCTCACGCGGCGACCTCCTGCATCAGCCCGAGGCGCTCGCCTTCGTACCGGGCGCGCAGCGGGCGCCACCACCATTCGTTATCGATGTACCACCGGACGGTGCGGCTGATCCCGGTCTCGAAGGTTTCCTGCGCCTGCCAGCCGAGTTCGCTCTCCAGCTTGCTCGCGTCGATGGCGTAGCGGGCGTCGTGGCCGGGACGGTCCTCGACGAATTCGATCAGGCGTTCGCGCGGCACCGGACCCGGCGCCATCGCATCGAGGATCATGCAGATGCGGCGCACCACGTCGATGTTGCGGCGCTCGTTGCGGCCCCCGACATTGTAGGTCTCGCCCAGCCGCCCGCGCGAGGCGATGCACTCCAGCGCGCGCGCGTGATCGTCGACATAGAGCCAGTCGCGCACATTCTCGCCCCGGCCGTAGACCGGCAGGCGGCACCCCTCCAGCGCGTTGAGGATGGTCAGCGGGATCAGCTTCTCGGGGAAGTGATAAGGGCCATAGTTGTTCGAGCAGTTCGAGACGACCACCGGCAAGCCGTACGTGCGATACCAGGCTTTGACGAGGTGATCCGATGCCGCCTTCGAGGCCGAATAAGGCGAACTGGGATCGTAGGGCGTGGTCTCCTCGAACAATCCCTCGTCACCGAGCGAGCCGTAGACCTCGTCGGTCGAGACATGGAGGAAACGAAAGCGGTCGCGCTCGGTCGCGGGCAGGCGCTGCCAGTAGTCGCGTGCCGTTTCCAGCAGGGTGAAGGTGCCCACGACGTTGGTGGCAATGAAGTCCCCCGCGCCGGTGATCGAGCGATCGACGTGGCTCTCGGCGGCAAGGTGCATCACCCGGTCGGGGCGGAACTGCGCGAAGGCTTCGGCCATCGCCGCGCGGTCGCAGATGTCGGCGCGCAGGAAGCGGTAGTTCTCGCGCCCGGCCACGCAGTTCAGCGAGGCGAGGTTGCCCGCATAGGTCAGCTTGTCGAGGTTGAGGACGGTGTCCCCGCGCGTCTGCACCAGATGGCGCACCAGCGCCGAGCCGATGAAACCCGCCCCGCCGGTCACCATCACGCGCATGCGGCAAGTTCCTCGAAGAAGAAGTGCGCGGGCCGCTCGCACAGCAACGGCTGCGCGCGGTCCTTGGGAGAGAGGCTGGCCGGGTTGGCAAGCTGCGGCCAGTCGATCGCCAGCGCCGGGTCGTTCCAGCGCATGCCGAGGTCGCATTCGGCGCAGTAGTAGTCGGTCACCTTGTAGGCGACGACGGTGTCGGGCAGCAGCGTGCAGAACCCGTGCGCGAAGCCGGGCGGTATCCAGAGCTGGGTGCCGTTGTCGGGCGTCAGCGTCTCGGCGATCCAGTGGCCGTACGTGGGAGAGCCGGCGCGGATGTCCACCGCCACGTCCATGATCGCGCCCGCGGTGCAGCGCACCAGCTTGCCCTGTGCATGCGGCGGGCGCTGGTAGTGCAGGCCCCGCACGGTGCCGACGGCAAGGCTGCAGGACTCGTTGTCCTGCACGAAGGCCGCATCGCCGCAGTGCCGGGCGAACAGGTCGTGCCGGAAGGTTTCGGCGAACCAGCCGCGCGTGTCGGCGATCCGGCTGGGCACGAAGGCGCAGGGACCGGAAATCTCATAGGTCTTGACGATCATGGTCGAGGCTCCCGCTCCCCCGGCCGGGCGAGAAAGCCCGGATGCGCGTATCCGCGTAGCCGCAACGATCGGCAGGCCCCGCTAGGGACAAGAAGCCAGATTTGCCGGGCAGCCGCCATTCGGCGATGACCGCCCCGAGTATTCTATTCCGACTTCGCCTTTATGACTTTTACGCAATCCGTAAGAGGCACGATTACGTGTCTTCCAATAGAAGTGCCGCTCAGTCGCGTATCTTGCGCCCGGAACATCGGCCCGCAGTAATCGTTCCCCATCGACTTACCGCAATGCTGCAACGTCGCAGCAACAATCCTTACCCATCCGAGCACTGATTTTTACGGCATTGTCAAACTATTAATCATCATCCATGGTGCCTGACACGCATGGGGGCGAAAATGCGAAGAGGGGCATACGAACCGACATGCCGGCATCCATTTCCATTGCGATCACGAATTCGATCATCCGCGAAGGTCTAAGGCGCATATTCACGGATGCGGACTTCGAGGTGTCGGAATCGGTTTCCGCTCTCGAAGAACTGAACCTGGGTCTTTCCGAAGAAGAGGTTCAGCACATCCTCGTCGTCGAGCGCGAATTGCTGCAGGATAATTGCACCGCCATCGTCGAAACCATGCAGCAAGACCATCCCGAAATGCGGATCATCGTGCTTACCGGCGCTTTCGATTTCGACGAGATGGTCGCGCTCTATGCGGCCGGAGCCTATGCCTATTTTCCCGACAACGTGCCTTATCTTTCGCTGGTCGCGATCCTGCAAATGGTCTCGAACGGGCAGAAGGTGGCGCCGCCGGAGGTGATCGACTTCCTCGTCAGCCTGCCGGCAGCCACACGGCACGCCGCCCCCGCCCCGGCGATCGAGGCGTTCGGGTTCCGCGACCGGGAACTGCGCGTCCTGGAGCATCTTGCACTCGGCCAGCCCAACAAGGCGATATCGCGCGAGATGGGCATCAACGAAGCCGCGGTAAAAGCGGCGGTTAAGGCCATCCTTCGCAAGCTCGGGGTGGAAAACCGTACCCAAGCCGCAGTAATGGCACGCGAGTTAATTAACAGGCCTTCCAGCCTCGTCGGTCAGGAGGCCGTGGAGGGAAACGTCGATATTCCTCAGACGAGCCATCCCCCGCAGCCGAGTCTGTTCGATCATGGCTCGACCTCTTCCGATTCAAGCACTAGGCGCTTCTCCGGGTCGATCCAGACCGACAGGATGATTGCGCGCAAGAGCAGAGACACTTTGTTACAATAGGTGATCCGGAGTCATCTATCTGCTTTTGTTATATTCATGTGTTCCGGATGGGCCGCTTATACTGAATTTTCAGAGTCCCATTATAGTACTGATAAGTGCCTCAAGAGGATGACGAGCTAGGTATATTCCCCCAAAATATTGCGTGACTCTCCGTTAGAGCGATGCGACATTGGGTTCATGGGGTTAACTGACCCCATTAGAGTCTACGGGGGTTTATATGTATCGAATTGAAGGAACCGAGAACGTCCAGCTGACTTCACGCGAACTGGACGTACTTCAGTTTGTGGCCATGGGTCGTTCGGCGAAGGAAACCGCGATCGAACTGAACATCGCGCCCTGCACGGTCGAACGCCACGTCGAGAACGTGCGGCTCAAGACGCGCACTCGCAACCGCGCCCACATGATCGCCTACGTCATCCGCGAAGGACTGCTTCAGTCGCAGGCTAACTGAGTACAGAGAAAAGCAAGAATGTCGGTTAGTATTTGGGAACTAACACTGGCCTCGCATGGCCCAAGACATCAGCAAACCGCCCTTCGGGTCGACAACATCGCTTTCCACGACTTCTCCATCGACAAGCACGTTCCTCGGGCCGCAGCCCACACCGCACTCGAACGATGACGGGGCAATTGAAAGACCCTTTCCGAGTGCCTTAGAACAGGCTTCCTTCCTGACCCAGACCGTCAGGAATGCATGGTCGGAAAACGCATCCGGCCTTTCATTCAACTGCATTAATTCGCGATCGGTATAATACATCGCAGCCAGTCCGGCCGCGTCGTCGACAGAGCGCACCCGCTCCATGTCGATCCCGATCTCCACGTGCCGCGCGAAAGCGACGAGCGCGACCTCTCCGCTGTAGCTCATGTTGCACTGCACATGCGGCACATCACGAAGATGCGGCTTGCCGAAATCGTTCACGCCATAGCGCTGCCGCGATGCCGCAATGCCGAACTCTGCCTCGATCAGCAGGCGCAGCGCGCCATGCGCCGCCAGGTAGCGCCGCGCGAGGGCACAAATCCTGAACCGATCTGCGCGCGCGCGTTCCTCGTCACTCAGGAGCGCGGAAACGTCGCCCGCGTTGTCCGGATCCGCCCGCACCAGCCAAAGCGGAAACGGCGCCGCGATCCGCTCACCGATGATGCCGTGCCGGGCGAGTGTCGCGACGAGATCCTCTCCCATGGCCTCAACGCCGTTGGGGCGCGAGCATCCCGAACCAGAGAAAGTCGCTGAGCAGCCGCGGCGGATCCTCACGCGGCTTGCGGCGCAGCTGCTGCTTCACGAGGTAGAAGCAATGCCCCGCGATCCAGGCGAGATCGGCCGCCAGCGCATAAGCCCAGCCATGGTTCTTGCGGAAATAGCGCCGCCGCGATGCGAACCAGTAACCCGGGACCCGCCGCGCATGAGCGTCCTCGCCGGTGACGCCGGTGCTTTGCCCGGCGACGTGCAGCACCGTCGGACGCGGCGCATACCAGCACTGCCACCCGCGCGTTTTCGCCTCGCGGCAGAAGTCGGTCTCCTCGTAGTAGAGGAAATAGTCCTCGTCGAAGCGAAGCCCCTGCTGCAGCGCCTCGCGGCGCACGGCCATGCTGGCGCCGGAGACCCAGTCGATCTGCTCGGCGCGCCCGTCCATCCGCCGGGCCGTCCTGTGCCTCGCCAGCAGGCGCGAGGCCGGCCCCCAGCGCAAGGCCCGCTCCAGTTCGCCGAGTACGGTAGGGAAGCGGAAGGCGTAAGGCCACGGCGCGCCATCGGCGAGCAGCAGCGCCGTACCCACGACGCCCGCGCGCGGCGTTGCCGCCATGAAGGCGGCCAGTGCATTGGCCGCGCCGGGCATCACGCGCGTATCGGGATTGAGCAGCCAGACCGCGCGGGCCTCGCCGTCGCGAAGGGCGTGCTCGATGCCGAGGTTGCATCCCGCCCCGAACCCGCCGTTGGTCGGCGAACGCACCAGCGTAGCCCAGTCCCAGCCTTCCCGCACGATCACGGCTTCGAGCGATTCGGCCGAGCCATCACGCGAATCGTTGTCCACCACGATCACCCGCAGTCCCGCGCCGGAGCGCCGCTCGACATCGAGGCTGGCGAGACATTCCGTCACCAGCGCCGCCGTGCGGTAGTTGACGATGACGACGGCGATCGGGAAGTCGAGCCCCCGGCGAACTGCGCGCCCGCTCATTCCGCCGCCTCCTCGAAGAAGTCGAACCGCTCTTCCTGCATCACCGCGGCGCGGCTCCACGGCCCGTGCTCGGACACGGCATCGTCGAGCGCGTTCTGGAACAGCGGGGCGAGCGTGGCGACGTGCGGCTCCTGCAGGTTCGACATGTGGCCGCCGGGAATGTCGAGGATCACGATGTCCTCGCGCACCCGCTTGCCCCAGCCCAGCGCAAAGTCCCGGTAGATCGCGCGGTAAGGGGTATCGTCGGCAAGGTCGGTGTCGTTGGACGCCTTGAACAGCGCCACGCTGGTCGATTGCAGGATGCCGATCGGCCGATGTTCCTTGTGTGCGGCTTCATAGAGCCTGAGGAACGGGATCGCCGGAGCATCCGCTTCCATCGCCGCGTCACCGGCATCGGCAGCGCGCAGGGCATCGACGGTTCGTCGATCCTCGGCCCTCCGCATCCGCGACTCGATCTCCCAGCGCGCGAGGTTCCAGGCGCGGCGGCAGAGGTCGGGCAGCATCTGCAGCGGATTGCCGGACTTCAACACGCCGAGCACGCGGCCAAGGCGGGCTCGGCTCTCGCCGAAGCGGTGCTTGCGCGCCTCGACGTCGGCGGCGTCGATCACGCCGACGAAGGCCACCTGCTCGCCCATCGCCTGAAGTTGCTGCGCCATCTCGAAGGCAATCACGCCCCCGGCGCAGAGCCCGGCGAGGAGATAGGGGCCTTGCGGCTGAACGCTGCGCACCTTGCCGATGTAGTACGTCGCCATCTCGTCGATGCGAGTGTGGGCGTAGTTGCCGTCCGCCTTGCGCAGCGGCTCGATCCCCAGCACCGGCCGCGCGCCGTCCAGCCGCAGCGCCAGGCCGCGATAGAGCAGCGTCTCGCCGAGCCCGTCGTGGATCAGGAACAGCGGCGTGGCCGGGCCGCCCTTGCGGATGGTGACGATGCCCTGAGCCAAGCCAAGACCCGGTGCATCCGCCTCGGCGGCGGCGGGCATGTCAGGCGCCCGGCTGTCCGGGTCGATCACGGCGGCAAGCCCCGCGACGGTCGGCTGGCCGAGCATCGCCGCGAGCGGCAGGGTGCGGCCGGTCTTCTTGCGCAGCCGGTTGGTGAACTGCACCGCCAGCAGCGAATGGCCGCCAAGATCGAAGAAGTTGTCGTGCCGCCCGACCGCCTCCATGCCCAGCAGGTCGCACCACAAGTCGGCGATGACCTGTTCGGCCGGGGTCGCGGGCAGATCCGCCGGATCGCCGCTCGCAGCCTCGCAGCGGCTGGCGCGCGGCGGGCTGCGCAGGCGCGCGAGCACCGGCGCGAGGTCGTAGGGCGAGATCACCGTATGCGGGCGGCACCGGCCCGAGAGCAGGCGCGCGATCACTTCGGTGCCCTCTTCGGGCAGTATGCCCTCGGAGCTTGCCGCGATCTCGCCGGTGGCGGCCTTCGCGGCGCGCGGCGGCGTCGCGGAGGCGCGGGCGAGCAGCGCCGCGTCGCCCATGTGCATCATCGTGAATTCGCGCACTTCGGCGACGACGAGGCCGTCGGCGTCGGTGATCGTCACGTTGAACACCGCCGTCTGGCCATCGGAGGAGACCAGCCGGATGTGGCTCCACGCGAGCGCGGGCAGCGGGGCGTGGAGGAGAAAGCGGCGATAGGTGAACGGCGCGTAGAAATCACGGCTCCGGTCGCGCCCGGGAATCAGCGTCTGCGCGCCCGCCGTCGCGAAGTCGAGCAGCGCCGGGTGCAGGCCCATCGCCAAGGCCTCGGCGGCGTAGGGCGCGGGGAGTTCCAGCTGGAGCAGCGCCTCGCCGTGAGGGGACGCAAGCGCCTGCACGAGCGTGTCCCAGCGCGGGCCGAAGTTCATCATCGGCTGGTCGGCGCCGCCGCAGATCGCGGGGCTGCAGCGCTCGGCGATGGCGCCGAGGTCGAGCGTGGAGCGCAGCGGCGTCAGCGTGTGCGGCCGGACCACGCCGTGTGCGTGCTCGGTCCATTCGCCCCCGTCTTCGGGGCGGCCGAGGATGGTGACCTTCCACCCGCTCGCGCCGCGCCGACGGACATGGACCCGCAAGCCGCGCGCCTCCCCGTCAGGCACCGCGAAGGGCTTGAGGAACGTGAAGTCGGACAGTTCCAGCGCGCCCTGGTGGACCAGCGCAACTGCTGCCCGAGACATCTCCAGGAAAGATGTCCCGGGCAGCAGCGCACCGGCATCAACGACTCGGTGCTCGTCGAGCACCCAATGCCGCACGGGGGTTAGGATGCCGGTGACCACAAACTCATCGTCGGAAATGGTGCAGAGCCGTTCGAGGAAGGGATGCTCGATCGTCTTCCCTGTCCCGAGGTCGTCGGGCAGCGCGCCCATCCCTCCTTCAGGCGCTCCGCCCTCGCGCCCGCCGAGCGCGGCGGCCATGCCAACTTCGGCCCACTGGCTCCAGCCGACCGACTGCACCCGCGTGCGCGGATCGCTGCGCCGGGATTGCGCGTAGGCGTCGAGGAAGGCATTGGCGGCGGCGTAGTCCACCTGCCCCGGCAGCCCCGCGAAAGCGCTGACCGAGGAGAACAGCAGCAGGAAGCCCGGCGCCTGACCTTGCAGCGCGGTCTCCAGTGCAAGGGTGCCCGCGATCTTGGGTCGCAGCACGGCGTCCACCGCCTTGCGGCTGCGGGTCTCGATCAGCCCGTCGTCGAGCCCGCCCGCAGCATGGAACACGCCGTCGATCGCGCCGAAGCGGGCGACGGCCCTGCGCACGCCCTTCGCCAACGCCTTCGCATCGGCGACGTCGGCGACGATCAGCTCCACGTCCGCCCCCGCCGCTTCGAGCGCGAGCAGCTTGCGCACCTTGTCCTCGACGCCCAGCGGCAGGTCGCCGCTTGCGAGGCGCTGCGCCCACTCCCCGCGCGGCGGCAAGGCGCTGCGCCCGACGAGAGCGAGGCGCGCCTTGTATCCGCGCGCAAGGTGGTCGGCGATGGACAGGCCCAGCCCGCCCAGCCCGCCGGTAACGAGGTAGACTCCGCCCTCGCGCAGCCATGTCGGCTGTCCCTCGGCCAGCGGCTCGCGCGCGTTGCGGTAGGCGAGCGTCCAGCGCTCGCCCGCGCGCAGGGCGACGTCGCCGGAAGCGCGGGGGCCGGAAACCTCGGCGATCACCGCGTCGGCAAGGTCGGCGGCGTTCACGGCGGCAAGATCGATGTCGATCGCGCGCACCTCGAGTCCCGGATACTCGGCCGAGACGGTGCGCGCGGCGCCGATCGCCGTGGCCTTGAGCGGCATGAGGTCCGCATCGCCCGCCACGCGCTGCGCCTTGTCGGTGACAAGCGCGACGACCACCGGCCCCTCGTCCACCTGAGCGGCGAGTTCTGGCACCATCGCGATCAGCGCATGCAGCCCCCGGTCGAGGATCGCCGCATCCCGGCGCCTCGGCGCGGCTACCCCGCCCGCCAGCCAGCAATGATAGACCTGACGCGGCATCCGCCCGTCTCGGCCCAGCCGGACGAACAGCCGCGCCCAGTCCTCGCGCACGTCGGGCCGCAGCGCGAAGGCGTCGGCGGCGCTCGCGGCAAAGCGCGTCGCCGCGTGGACGGTGACGGTCTCCACCCCCGCCTTGCGCAGCCGCACGGCAAGGCTGGCGCCGAACCCGTCGTCATCGCAAAGCACCAGAGCCGGACCGCCTGCAGCCCCGCCCACGGCTTCTCCCACCACCAGATCCTCGCGGCTCCACACCGGCTCGTAGCCCCAGTCGCCCAGCGCGAGGCGGGTATCCGCATCGCCCCCGGAGGCCGCCGTGTGCAGGCTCGCGCCCGGCTCGATCCAGTGCCGCTCGCGTTCGAAACGATAAGTCGGCAGCGGCACGCGCAGACGGCGCTCCTCGCCCCACCATGCGGTCCAGTCGATCTCGACGCCCAGCGCCCAGAGTTCGCCAAGCGCTTCGAGCAACCGCTGGTCGTCGGCAACCTCCTCGCCCGCATGGCGCATCGAGGCGACCACCGGCTGGCTGGCCTTGCGCGCCGGGTGCTGGCGGGCAAGGCTGGTCATGGCGCGGCCGGGGCCAACTTCCAGAAGCACCTGATCCGCCTCGCCCAGCAGGCATTCGAGGCCGTCGGTATAGCGCACCGGCTCACGCAGATGCCGCACCCAGTATTCGGGATCGGTCGCCTCCGCCGCGCTCACCCAGCGCCCGGTCAGGTTCGAGGCGAAGGGGATCTGCGGCGCGCGCAGCGTGATCGTCTTCAGCAGGGCGCGGAATTCAGGCAGGATCGGGTCGAGCATCGCCGAATGCGCGGCGACCTCGATGGGGATCGGCTGCGCCTCGATCTCACGCGCACGCAAGTCGTCGAGGAAGGCCGCCACCGCGTCCGCCGCGCCCGATACGACGCACAGGGACGGGGCGTTGATCGTCGCGATCGAAACCCCGGGCGGCAGCAACGGGGCGAGTTCGGCCTCGGAAAGCGGCACGCTGATCATGCCGCCTTTCGCGGTCGTCTCGAACAGGCGCCCGCGCGCGTGGACGATGCGCAGGCCCGCTTCGAGGTCCACCACGCCCGCGACATGCGCCGCAGCATATTCGCCGCAGCTGTGGCCGATCATCGCGGCCGGCGCGATCCCCAGCGCCATCCAGAAGCGGGCGAGCGCGGTCTGGACGATGAACAGCGCGGGCAGCGCGTTGGAGGGACGTTCCAGCTCGGCGGCCGCGGCATCGCGGTCGGCCTCGACCGGGAACAGCCAGCGCTTGAGGTCCGGCACGCCGATGCGCGCAAGCACGGCGAGGCCCTTGTCCACGTCGGCACGGAACGCGGCCTCGGTCTGGTAGAGATCACGCGCCATATCGACATGCTGCAGCCCGCCGCCGCAGAACTGGAAGGCGACCGGGCGGCCGGGCACGCAAACCTGCTTCGCGGACGACTGGCGACTTGCGGTTTCGAGCGCAGCGGCGGCTTCAGCCCCGTCCTGACCCACCGCGAACCGACGCCATGCCAGCGCGCGGCGGCCGGTGTTGAGGGTGAAGGCGGCGTCGGCGAGCGATTCCGTGGCCCCCGCGAAATGCTGCGCCCCAAAATACGCGGACAGCGCCGCAGCATTGGCATCCGCCGCACCTTGCGTGGCGCCCGAGGTCATCAGCAGCTGGCGACGGCGGCTCGGCCCGCTTGGCGCGCGCGGCGGCGCTTCCTCCATGACGATGTGGGCATTGGTCCCCCCCACGCCGAGTGAGCTGACCCCGGCGCGACGGGGGCGATCGTCGCGCCGGAGCCAGGGCGCGCTGGTGGCCTGTACGCGGAAAAGGCCAGTATCCAGCGCGCATTCGGGATTTGCGGCCCCGAAATGCGGAACAGGGGGAAGCTCGGCGTGGCGCATCGCCAGCGCCACCTTGATGACGCCCGCCGCGCCTGCGGCGGTGTCGGTGTGGCCGATGTTGGCCTTCACCGAACCCAGCGCGCAGGGCTCTGGCCTTGCACCAGACTGGGCGAAGACCTGCCGCAGCGCCGCCACTTCGATCGGGTCGCCGATCGGCGTGCCGGTGCCGTGCGCCTCGACGTAGTCGATGGCCGAAGGCGCGATGCCGGACACCGCGAGGGCCTCGGCGATCACCGCCGCCTGCCCGTCCACGCTGGGGGCGAGGTAGCCGACCTTGCCCGCGCCGTCGTTGTTGATCGCCGAGCCCCGGATCACCGCATGGATGTGGTCGCCGGCGGCCATGGCATCCTCCAGTCGGCGCAGCGCCACCACGGCGACGCCGCTGCCGAACACGGTGCCCTTGGAGTCCGCGTCGAAGGGACGGCACAGGCCGTCGGGGGAAAGGATTTCGCCCTGCTCGTAGAGGTAGCCCCGGCGGTGCGGCAGTTCGATCGAGGTTCCGCCCGCGAGCGCCATGTCGCACTCGCCCGACAGCAGGCTCTGCGCCGCCATGTGGATCGAGACGAGCGAGGTCGAGCACGCGGTCTGGACGTTGATGCTCGGCCCCTTGAGGTCGAACAGGTACGACACCCGCGTCGTCAGGAAGTCCTTGTCGTTGCTGGTGTGGCGCAGCAGGAACAGGCCGACCTCGTTCACCAGCTTGCCGTTGGTGAGCAGGTTGTAGGGCATGTAGGCGTTGTGGCCCGATCCCGCGAAGACGCCGATCACGCCGCCTGTTCCCTCGGCAAAGCCCTGCGGCGTATGGCCTGCGTCCTCCAGCGCCTCCCACGAGCATTCGAGGAAGTGGCGATGCTGCGGGTCCATGACTGCAGCATCGCGCTTGGACAGGCCGAACAGCGCGGCGTCGAAGCACTCCATGTCGGCGAGCGGCGCGCCGCGGCGCACGTAGTCGGGGTTGCGCAGCAGCGCGGGCGAGACCCCGGCGGCGAGCAGTTCCTCCTCGGAATAAGTCTCGATCCCGTCGCGGCCTTCGCTCAGCAGCGACCAGAATTCCTCGGGGCCGTGCGCCCCGGCGAAGCGGCACGCCATGCCGACGATGGCCACCGCGCTGGAGGTGTCGAGCGAGGGGTCGAACGGTTCTTCGATGGGCTGGTGCATGGTTTAGACCCTCACGCCGATGCGGGCGGTAGCGCGACGATTGCGTGCCTGATTGCGCATTTCGGCGCGGTTCTGACCGGCGAGCGCGGCGGCATCGTCCTGCCCGCCCGACAAGTGCGCGCCGAGCGCGGCGATGGTCGGGAAGCGGAAGATGTCGGTCAGCGCGACCGGCTGCGTGAGTTCGGCGGACAAGCGGCGGTGGACCTGGATGGCGAGCAGCGAGTGGCCGCCGATGTCGAAGAAGTTCTCCGTCAGGCGCACTTGCGGCAGCTTGAGCACGTCGCACCAGATCGCCTGGATCTGGGCCTCCACGCCGGTCGCCGGGGCGGCGCTGTCATCCATGTTGTCGACGACCACGCTGACCGGCTCGGGCAGGGCATTGCGGTCGATCTTGCCGTTGGGCGTGCGCGGCAGGGCTTCGAGCAGGACGAAGTTGCCGGGCACCATGAAGTCGGGCAGCCGCTCCCGCAGATGCGCGCGCAAGTCCTCGACCGCCGGGGCGCCGGTGCGCGGGGCGAGGTAGGCGACGAGGCGGGTGGCAGCGCCTTCCTTGCGGGCGACCACGACGGCCTCGGTAACCTCGGGGTGCGCGGTGAGCGCGGCCTCGATCTCGCCCAGTTCGATGCGGTAGCCGCGGATCTTCACCTGATGGTCGAGGCGGCCGAGGAATTCGAGCGTCCCGTCCTCGCGCTGGCGGGCGAGGTCGCCGGTGCGGTAGACGCGCGCGCCCGGATTGAACGGGTCGGCGACGAAGCGTTCGGCGGTCAGCTCGGGCCGGTCGTGGTAGCCGCGCACGACCCCCGCGCCGCCGATGACCAGCTCGCCCGGCGTGCCCTGCCGCACCGGCTGCAGCCGCCGGTCGAGGATGTAGATCTGCTGGTTGAGCAGCGGCCTGCCGAGCGGCGGCGCGCCCCCTTCATCCAGCGCGTGGACGGCAGACCACACGGTCGTCTCGGTCGGCCCGTACATGTTCATGACGGTGCCGGAAACGAGGCCGGTCATGTCGGTCGCCAGCTGCGGCGGGAACGCCTCGCCGCCGACCATGAGGTGCTGGAGTGCCTGCAGGCGCGGGCGGGCAGCCGGGTCGCTCGCGAGCACCTGAAGCAGGGACGGCGTACACTGCAGGTGCGTCACCCCGTGGCGCGCCATCAGGTCGTGAAGCGGGCGTTCTGCGGCGTTATGGTCCTGTTGAGTGCCGTTGAGTGCCAGTGTGCGCAAACGCGCGATTTGCGGCAGATGTTCGATAACCGTCTGGGAATCCACACCAAAATCGACAAGACAGCCGATCTCGTCGACGCCGATCGCCGACAGGCGGTGGACCAGTCCGACGTTGTCCTCAGGCGTGCCGAACAAGCCGCTGGTCTCGAAATAGCGCTCGAAGGCATGGTCGAGCAGGGCGTCGGTCTCTTCCTCGGAGATATCGGAAAGTTCCAGTCTTTCAGCACCTTGCGGCGTCTTGAAAGCCGGAAACGACCAGGCGTACTGCTTGAGCAGATTGGTCGAGGTGCGCAGGTAGTCGATGAGCGCAGGCTTGACGGCCGCGCGCACCGCATCTTCGCTTTCTCCAAGAAAAGTGTGCAACATCAAGGTGATGCGCCCTTCTCCCGAATGCCCGGCCTCGTGCCAGGCGCTACGATAGGCGGCGATCTTGGTCGCCACCTCCTCGATCGACTGCCCCAGCAGGTGCGTCAGCACATTCGCGCCGACCCGCCCTGCCTCGCGGAAAGTCTCTGAATTTCCAGCAGAAGTTATCCAGACCGGCAGCTCCGACTGGACCGGACGCGGGTACGTGCGCACCGAGACGTCATGCCCCAGCGGCCCCGGATAAGCCCGCGCCTCGCCCCGCCACAGGCCCCGGACATCCTCGACACAGCGCTTGAGAACGCCCGCGCGATCGGCATAAGCCACTGGATTCAGGACGAAATCGTCCGGCTGCCAGCCGGAGGCGAAAGCAATCCCCACGCGCCCGCCGGACAAGTTGTCGACCAGCGCCCACTCCTCGGCGATGCGAAGGGGATGGTGCAAGGTCCCGACCACGCTGCCGGCACGGATCTGCACCCGCGACGTGATCGCCGCGATCGCCGCTGCGGCGACGGCGGGATTCGGGTAAGGTCCTCCAAAGTCATGGAAATGTCGCTCCGGCGTCCAGATCGCCTCGAAGCCCTCGGCATCGGCGAAGCGGGCGCCTTCCAGCAGGAGGTTGTACTGCTCGGCCGCGCTGCCCGCGCTGGAACTGGCGAAGTAGAACAGGCTGAAACCGACCGGGCGCGCATCAACGGCGACCACTTCCGGCACATCGCCACGCACTTCGCGCTCGCTGGCGATGACGATGTGATAGCCGTGCATCAAAGGCCACATCAGTTCCAGCGTCGAGATGTCGAAACTGAGGCTGGTGACGGCAAGCCACGTCCCGTCCGGCGCGATCTTGCGGTCCATTCCCGCGTAGAAATTCAGCAGGTTACGGTGCTCGACCATGACGCCCTTGGGCAAGCCGGTCGAGCCCGAGGTGTAGATCATGTAGGCGAGATTCGCGCCTTCTGCGCCGCCGTCGAACGGATCGGACGGGCATGCGGCGAAGACCTCGCGCATGGTATCGACGTGCAGGATCGGCGCGTCCGTCTGCGGCAGATCGCCCGCCAGCGCGGTCTCGCTGAGGATCAGGCCGAGGCCCGAATCCGCCACCATGTGCGCGATGCGATCTCGCGGATAGGACGGGTCGAGCGGCACGTAGGCACCCCCCGCCTTGTGCACGCCGATAAGGCAGGCGAGCATCTCGACAGAGCGCGACAGGTGCAGCCCGACGAGAACCTCCGGCCCTACGCCGCGCGCGGCAAGGTCACGGGCGATGCGGTTGGAAAGCGCATTGAGCTGAGCGTAAGTCAGCGAGGTGCCGAGGGCGGTCACCGCCGGCTTTTCCGGCGTGCGCGCCGCCTGTTCGGCGAAATGGTGATACCAGGCGGGGCCGGTGAGGAACGGGCCTTCGGTCGCATTCCAGGCGCCGACGATCCGCGCATGTTCCTCGGGCTCGAGCAGCGACAGGCTGCCGACCGGCGCATCGGAGGCACCTGCGCACATCGCCTCGAAGCCGCGCACAAGGTCCTCGGCATCGGCGCGGGCGAGACGGGTGCCGTCGCAAGTCCAACGCAGCGTGCCTTCGGAGGCGCAGACGGCGATGTCGAGTACGGCGTCGCTGGCGCGCGCTTCGTCGAGGCGCTTCACGACCTGTATGCTGACAGGGTGGTCGAAGCCGGTCCGCCCGCGCAGTTCCGGGCTGCGGGCGATGAGGTCGGCGGAAATGGCCACGCGGCGGTGCATTCCTGCCACTTCGCGCTCCAGCGTATCGCGCAAGGCGGCGATGGGAGCGCTGAAATCGACCGCAACCTTGAGCGGCATTTCTGGCGCGAACCAGCCCGCCACATCGTCCAGTCGCGCGCGGCTGACACAGTCGCAGTACCCGATCTCGACACTCGCGCGGTCTGCAGCGCGCGCCAGCCATGCGACCAGAGCGGCCAAAGCCTCGCCGGCACCCAGCCCCTGCGGCAAGGCGCGGTCCAGCACGAAGGGCTGCGCAGGCCCGTCACCGACGCGCGGCGTGAACTGCGGCAGTTGCAGGCTCTCGCGCTGCTGCAGGCGGCGGCGCCACCATGCCTCGTAGCGTCCGGCGGCGGCATCGAGGCCGTCCAGCTGATCACGGCGCGTATCGTCGATGACGGTGAATCCGCCCGCCCCGATCAGCAGTTCACCGACCTGCGCACCACTCAACACTTCGCCCGAAAGCGTGGCGAGGCGATCGATCCGCATATCCCGATCGCCGGTCGCGACCACAGGTGTCGGGCCGGAGACGAGGATAGTGCCCGGTGCGCGGCCCGATGCACTGGCGAGCGGCGTGACCTGCTGTACCAGCAACAGATGCTCGTCCAAGAGCGCCTTTGGAGCGCCCATCGGGTTGGCGTAAGCGCCGAAGTCGAGCGCGCGGACGAAGCGGGCGATCTCCTCGGCCGAGCGGCTCCAATCGATGGTGGCGGCCGCCTGCGGGCGGTCGGCGCGGCCGACCATGCGATCGGGCGCGCGGTCCTGCCGGACGGCCGCTGCGACCGCGCCGCCCAGATCGGCGACGAGCCCTTCGAAGCAGCGCAGGCCCGCCTCGAAGCAGCGGGTGTTGAGCGACAGCGCGGTTTCCTCTTTGGCGATGTCGAAGCGTTCGGCGGCGAGGATGGCGCCTTCGTCCACCGCGCCGGTCATCAGGTGCCAGGTCACGCCGTGGCGCGGCGCTCCGTCCAGCAGCGCCCAGACCGGGGTGTTGAGGCCTGCCAGTTCGGGCAGCGGCCCGTCATGGAAGTTGATCGCCGCGCGCGAAGCCAGCGCCAGAACTTCGGCCGGAAGGACGGCGAGGTTGGAGATGCTGAAGACGTAGTCGACGCTGCCGATTTCGGCCGCCAACAGGGCGCGCGGTTTCTCGAACAGCGCAATGCCGTGACGGCGCGCCCAGTCGGCGGCGGGAGACATCGGCGCCGCGGCGACGGCGGCGATCCGGTGCCCGCGATCGAGGAGCAGCCTGCCGCATTCCGCGAGCAGGGTTTCATTGCCGATGAGAATGCTGCTCATGTCCGAACCAACAGGCGATTGCCCGTTGCCGGTGAAGTCGTCGAAAGACGCCATGTGATGCCCCACGCCTGAATGATTTCCCCCAAGTCGATACCGACTGTATTGGGGCTGAATTTGGAAAACTATGTCCCAAACCCCGCCCCTGTTTTCACCATGGATGGTTACTTGGGTGTTTTAGGGAGCGAATTACTTATACTCGATCAGACGGGCGGGCCGCGCCGTGATGTGCCGGGACTTGCGGCGGCGCCAGTAATCGATCTGGCCCTGCAGATGCGGCAACTTGCCCAGGATCAGCCAGGTCGCCTGAAGCGGGTCCTTGCGCGCCCGGATGCGCAGCCACAGCACGGGCCAGAGCAGCCATAGCGGCGGCAGCGACCAGACCACGTTGCTCAGGACCTTGCGGCGCAAGTCGCGCCCCGCTTCAGGGTCCTGCGCGCCGCGCATCGCCAGTGCCTCCGCCGTCGCATAGCCGCTGCGTCGGTTGCGCTGCCACCACTGGCCAAAGCGCATCATCGCCGCGTCGTGGATGGTCATGTCGCCCTCGATCCGGCGAATGAGCCAGCCGCGCCGCCGCATGCGATGGCACATGTCCGGCTCCTCCCCGGCGATCAGGGTCTCGTCGTAGCCGTTGACCTGGCGCAGCGCCGCGACCCGCAGCAGGGCATCGCCGCCGACGCTTTCGGCGAGGCCGACGGGCGTGTTCCACTCGGCCTCGCACAGCCGGTTGTAGCGGCTGGCGTCCGGAGCCTTCTCGCGCCTGCGGCCGCAGACGGCGGCGAGTTGCTGGTCGGCCAGCATCACGGTTCGCGCTTTTTCGAGCCAGCCGGGGATCAGTTCGCAATCGCCGTCGATGAAGTGGACGAGTTCCACCTGTGGATCGCTTTCCAAATGCCAGTGCCACCCGGCATTGCGCGCCCGCGCCGCCGTGAAGGGGAGGGCCGGGTCGAGTTCCACCACCGGCAGCCCCCGTGCCCTGACCCGCTCCACGCTGCCGTCGGTCGAGCCGGAATCTACGTAGACCACGCGCTGTCCGGTCCGCGTGACGCTGTCGATGCACAAGGTCAGGCGCGCGCCTTCGTTGCGGCCGATGATGACGAAGCCTACTGGCGTCACGGTGAACGCTCCGTGCGGGTCCACTCCCGCTCGCGCCGGGTCACGAACTGGGCGATCAGCGGCAGCTTCCAGACGAAATAGCCCGGCAGTTCGCGCAAGGACGACCACGGCAGCGCGTCGCGCCCGTGATGCCACCATGCGAGCGACACGCCGAGCGCCGCCGCGACCTGAGCCGCCAGCAAGGTCAGGAACGGCGCCGTCGGTCCCGCCAGCGCGAGCACGATCCCCAGAGCGGCCGCCGAGCAGAGCGCCAGCAGCACGGTCGGCGGCACCATGAGGTCCAGCGCCACCACCGCCAGCGCCGGGCGCCGTACCGCGCGCGCCAGCAGTCTGGGCACGTAGCGCCAGGCGGTCTGCATCATGCCGTGCTCCCAGCGGCGGCGCTGGCTGCCCGTGCCCTCGACCGAACTGGTGGCGCTCAGGATGCGGGCGCCGGGCTCGACGACCACGCGCCTGCCCGCGAGCAGCAGGTCGAGACCCATCTCCAGGTCCTCGACCAGAGAGCCGCCGGGCCAGCGCATTTCCAGGTACATCGCGCGCGGAAAGGCCATGCCCGAACCCTGCAGCAGCGCCATGCCGGACAGGCGGGCCAGCCCCTGCAGCCGCACGAGGTTCTTGACGAGGAAGGCGAAACTGGAAACCCGTACGACCGCGCCCGCATCGCGCGGGGCGGCAAGCAGGAAGATCCCTTGGACGGCGGCATCGCGCCGCGCCGCCGTCTCCGCCAGCGCCGTCAGGGAGCCCGGCATCGCCCGGCAATCGGCATCGAGCACGATTACCGCGCCGCAGTCCGGACGATGCCCGGCGATGAAGGCGCGGGCGTAGTCCAGCGCATGACCCTTGCCGCGAAGGTCGGGGTCGCGGCGTTCGATCACCGTCGCGCCCAGCGCGCGTGCTCTTGCCGCCGTATCGTCGGAGCAGTTGTCGGCGACCACCAGCAGTTCATCACCGCCGCGCAGCTGCGCCAGAGCCGCGCGGGCGCTAGCTTCGATCCCGGCGGCTTCGTCGTGGGCGGGCATGACGACGATGAAGGACGGCGCCTCCCCGCTCTCCACCGAAGGTCCACGCCGTGCACCGACGAGGCATTCGAGCGCCAGCATCGCCGTCGGTAACCCCGCCGCGACCGCCATCCACCATGCAAAACCCAGCGCCATGCGATCGGCGAGCGCAAGCACATCCATCCGCTTCCCCCTCTCGCGCCCCACGGCGCCAGCTTCACCGGGGCCGAGGATAAGGAGCCGCCGAGGGGCCGGGCAGCCCTGAAACTCCCTTGGAAGTTCTCATGATCGACACCGGACCGCCCCGGCCAATAGACTTGAACCCGAAGCTTCATTGCGGATTTTCAAGGAGAGTTGCTGCGTGCACATCGGGCTCTGCTCACATCGTCGGCTGCCGTTTGCGCGCACGATGACCGGACGCGTGACGCCCGGAAGCGCGACACAATGACCGCGCAGGCCCCGAGCGCCGGATGGGCGCCGCTCCGCCCCGGCCTGATGAGCCGACTGCGGGGCGCGGCTCTGCGGGACACCAACGTCGTCGTCGCCTCGGTGGTGGTCACGAACCTGCTGCGGGCGGTGAGCAGCATGATCCTCACCCGGCTGCTGGCACCGGAGGTGTTCGGCATATCGGGCGTCATCGCCTCGCTGCAATTGACCATCGCCTTGCTCAGCGACTTCGGCTTCCAGGGCTTCATCGTCCGGCAGAAGGACGGCGACCGCAAGCGCTTCCTCGACACGGTGTGGACGGTGGCGGTGCTCCGTTCGCTGCTGCTCACGGCGATCATGGCGCTGCTGGCGGTGCCGATGGCGCACGTCCTAGGCAGGCCCGAACTGGCCCCGCTGATCGCCGCCGCCTCGCTGCTGTTCCTGGTGGACGGCCTCGCATCGACCAGCATGATCACGGCGCTGCGCAGCGGCCGCATCCTGCGGCTGTCGGGCGTCGAACTCTTCGCGCTGATGATGCAGATCGCGGCGAGCGCGCTGCTGGCATGGGCCTGGCCGACCTACTGGGCGATCCTGGGCGGCATGTTCATCGGCACCGGGCTGAAGTCGCTGCTGAGCTTTGTGGTGTTCCCCGACGCCCGGCGCGCCTTCGGGCTGGAGCGCGAGACGCTGAAGGCGCTTTGGGCGTTCTCCCGCTACGTCACGGGATCGAGCATCATCTACCTGATGGTCACCCAGTGCGACAAGCTGGTGCTGGCCAAGTTCATGCCGCTGGACCAGTTCGGGTTCTACGTCCTTGCTGGCAACCTCGCCTCCGCGCCGCTGGCCTTCGCGGGCAACTACACCAGCCGCGTGCTGCTGCCCGCCTATGCCGCGCTGTGGCGCGAAGGCGCGAGCGACCTGAAGGCGCAGTTCTATGCCCGGCGAAGACTGCCTTCCATCCTCTACGCCGCCGCGACCGGCGGGATCATCGGCAGTGCGCCGCTCATCATCGGTCTGTTCTACCACTCCATCTACGCCGAGACGGCATTCTACATGCAGATCCTGTGCATCTCCTCGCTGCTGGCGATGCCCTCCAACGCGGCGAACGAAAGCCTGATCGCGACCGGCCGGGTCAGCGCCTATTTCGAAGCCAACCTCGCCAAGCTCGCGTGGCTGATCGTGATGGGAACCGCGGGCTATCTCCTGTGGGGACAGATCGGGCTGGTCGTGACGGTTGGCACCATCGAAGGCGCGGCGCTGGGGCTCAAGTGGTGGCGCATGTGGCAGGTGAACCTGCTGGACTTGTGGCAGGAGGGACTGTTCCTCGGCGCCGGGCTCGTCGGCGCGCTTCTCGGAGTGGGGGCCAATCTCGTGCTGGGCCCGTTCCTGACATGAGCGACATTCCCGACAACGACACGCTGCTGATCTATGCGCCGGTGCCGCTGCACCGCGATGCGGCGGGCAATCTCTTCGTCGAGGCGCAGGCGGTGAACGGTCTGCGGCTGTGGGCCGCAAACTTCGCGCGCGTCATCGTCATGATGCCGCTGAGCCCGGAGCCGGTTCCTGCGGGCTGGGTGCCGGTTTCCGACACCGGCGGCAAGCTGGACCGGGTCCGCTTCGAGATGCTGCCGATGGCCTACCGGCCGGACCAGTTCCTGCGTCATCTGCCGGCGACGCGTCGCCATATCCGCAGGCTGATCGCCGAGGCGCAGTGGCTCAGCTTCGCGATCGGCGGCCTGTTCGGGGACTGGGGCGCGGTTGCCGGTTTCGCAGCCCACGACATGGGCCGCCCCTTCGCCGTGTGGACCGACCGCGTGGAATCCGAAGTCGTCCGCAAGTCGTCGGCGAGCGGCCCCTGGAAGGAGCGCCTGCGCGCCCGGCTGACTCACCGGCCGATGGCGTGGCTGGAGCGCGCGGTGATCCGCCGCGCCTCGCTCGGCCTGTTCCATGGGCGGGAGACTTACGAGACTTACGCGCCCTTCGCCACAGGCCCGGCGGAGGTGGTCCACGACATCCACATCGCGCCCGGCGACCACATCGCCGCGGATCGCCTCGCCGCCAAGGTCGCGCAGGCAGGCGAAGGGCCGCTGCGGCTGGTCTACACCGGGCGAGCCGATCCGATGAAAGGCCCGCTCGACTGGATCGAGGTGCTGGAGCGCCTTGCCGCCATGGGCGTGGACTTCCGCGCCCGCTGGCTGGGCGACGGATCGGAACGGCCCGCGATGCTCGCCCGCATCGCCGCCGCCGGGCTGGAAGCGCGCGTCGAGATGCCCGGCTTCGTGACCGATCGCACCGCGATCCTCGAAGAACTGCGCGGCGCCCATGCTTTCCTGTTCTGCCACCTGACGCCGGAATCGCCGCGCTGCCTGATCGAGGCGCTGGCGTCCGGCTGTCCGATCGTCGGCTACGGCAGCACTTATCCGGCGGACCTCATCTCCGTCCACGGCGCGGGCGTGCTCGTGCCGATGGGCGACAGGGCCGCGCTGGCCGGGGAACTGGCCCGGCTGGACGCGGACCGCCCCCGGCTCTCGGACCTGATCGTCAAGGCATCGCGCGACGGCGCGCCGTTTACCGACGAGCACGTCTTCGAACACCGCAGCGAAGTCATCCGCCGCCATCTCGGCCCGGCCAATGCCATGGCGGGAAGCCATCCGGTAAGGCCGCGAGCGGGCAAGCCGGCGATCTCCGGGGCCTGACGACCCGCCGCCGTTATCGGGTCCGAAATGGCGCATCCTTGTTCATTTGTATCGTCGTCATTCCCGCGAAGGCGAGAACCCATCTCCTGACATTGCCTGTTGCACGGCTTTCAGATGGGTTCCCGCTTTCGCGGGAATGACTGGCGCTGGTTTCGATCGAGGCAAGGTCAGGTTTACGCCGATGCCAATCCCGGCTGCGCGGTCGCCTGCCGCACACCCGGCGCGGGCCGCTGCCGCAGCGTCTGCTGGTACTCTTCCTCCGCCTGATGCGCGGCATAAGTCCGGCTGATGGCCCGGATGGCGGCGGCGAAGCCCATGAAGCCGATCGTCAGGTAGGCCATGCGGGTGGCGAAGAACGTGAAGAACAGCGTTGCCGCCAGCGCGGCGAGGCTGCCGAACACGAAAGCCGCCGGCACCGCCGTCCCCGTCGCGATCTCGGCGCGGCGCATGCGCCACAAGTACGAGAGCGGGGCCGTGAAATTCCACACGAAGGCTGCCAGCCCGATGACCCCCGAAACGAGCGCGAACCACAGGTACGAGTTCACGTAGTCGATGATGCCCTCTCCCTGGCGCATGTCGTTCAGGCGCACTTCGAGCTGATCACGGGAAAAGCCGACGATCGGGCTGTCCCAGAACTCCTGCACGCCGCGATCGAAGAGGGCGCGGCGATATTCGCCGGTCTCGCTCGCCTGGCCCGACAGGCCGAGGGAGTCGGAGAAGGACGGGTAGATGCTGGCCGCAGCGAAGATCAGCGTCAGCGCCGCCGCCGTCGGCGCGGCCTTGCGAACGAGCGCGCTCCAGCGACCGAGGAACATGTCGGCGAGCAGGACCGCGATGCCCAGCGCCACCCAGGCATTGCGCGACTGCGGCGCAGAAAGGCCGAGGAACAGGGCCGCGCAGAGCAGACCATGGCGCATCCGGGTCCGGAAATCGTCGCGAATGAGCCACAAGGCAAGCATGCACAAGGTCATGACCAGCGCGATCGAGGTCGGCTCGTTGAACGGTCCGCCCGGTCGCATGAAGGCACCGCGCACTTTGACCGCGAGCAGCTTGGGCACGTCGTAATGCCAGTACAATTCGTTGTACATCGGCCAGTTCTGCACCATCTCGAATACGAGCACGCCTGAAATCGCGATGCCGGAGCAGGCGAACCAGCGCATCCCCGTGCGCATCGAGGCGAGATCCCTGAAACCCCGGCTGAGGATGAAGTACGGCATGCCGTAATCGAAACCGATGTTGATCGTCGTGCGCAGGAAGTGCGTAAGGCTCGTCTCGCGGGCCGATGCAAAGACCATGACGAGCAGAACCGCCGCGACGCGCATGTCATCGCCGCGCCCGATCCGCGCCTTGCCGGGCGCGATGACGATCGCGATGACCGCGCCCAGGGCCAGCATGTCGTGCACGCTGATGTCGAACAGCTTGATGCCGGCCAGCTCGACCGCCTGGTCGAGACTGGGGAGCAGCATCAGGCTGTACAGATAGACCCCCGCGATCTCTTCCGACCGACGGGCGAACAGCGGAACCCACATCAGCATGACGAAGTAGAGCATCCACACGTTCGGCAGCAGCCAGGCGACGGCGGGCATGAAGAAGGTGATGAGCACCGCCTTCACCGCCATCTCCTCGCGCAGAGGCGCGCGCAGGCATCGCAGGAACCAGAGCACGCCTGCCGTACTGCAGACGGCGCCGTAGAATCCCGGCTTGGCGATGACGAACAGGATGGCGGCCGTGACCAGCATGGCCACCACGATGAGCGGCATGGCTGACGAATTCTGTCGGTTCAATGGCTTGCCTCCAGGAAGCGGTGCACGGCCTGGTACTTGGGCGCCTCGGCGATCGGCTGGCCGCCGTATTCGCGCAGGCCCCACGAGCCGTATTCGGAGATCGGCGCGGTCGATGCATAGAGCATCATCGTGTCGCCGAAGCGGTCGCGCCACTCGGTAAGATAGCGGGCATAGGCCTGCCCCATGCGCGGATCGCGCTGCACCGATCGGGCAAGCGCCAGATCGGGCGTGACGAGGTGCTGCCCGGCTTCGTACGTGATGTAGCGCTTGCCGTACTGCGCGGCGATCTCGCGCTGCTCGCCCGCCATGTCGAGCGACTTCTCGATCGCGGCGGGCATCGCCGCGAAGACGCGGTCGGTATCGCCGGCATGGTAGGCGTCCATGTCCATCCACACGTAAGGCGCGGTCGCCAGGGCATCGACCCAGTCGGCGGTATCGCGAAAGCCCAGGATCATGCGCGCAAGACCGGCGTTGGCGTTCTGCGTCGCGGCGACCCGCACCAGCGCGCCGGGCCTGTCGGCGAACACCTGCGTCCAGATCCGCATCGTCTCGGTCACCCGCTCGGCGTAGCGCTCCATCGCGGCGCGAGTGGCGTTGCCCTCGCCCAGACCGCGCGCCAGCCCCTCGCGCTCGGCGTCTTTGGTCGCGTCGAACATGTCGTTCCAGACCTCGTTGCCCAGTTCGACGTAGACCCGGCTGCCCGGATCGAGCCGCTGGTGGACGAGCTGCGCGAAGCTGCGGACGTAAGCCTCGTCGGCGTGGAAGGGCAGGGTGAACCAGGCATCGGCGTGGACCGTGTTGGCAAGGTCGACCATGTCCTCCACCGACGCGCCTGCCGGGCCGGACTGCGAAGAGGTTTGCGGGAGTGCCCGCTGGCTCCAGGTCAGGCGCAAGTTGTCGTTGGTGCGCTGCCAGTCCATGAAGCGCAGCACCCCGAAGCCCGACACGAAGTTCACGAACTCGGGGTCGAAGCGGACGCTGGCGGGCGTGCCTGCCTTGCGGCAGTCGATGTCGCGCACCGGATCGCGCGGGTCGGTGCGGGTAAGCTCGATCCACGCCATCTCGTTCTCCTGGCCGGTCGGCGAGAGTTTCAGGTCGAGGCTGTGCGGCCCGCGCCCGGTCACTTCGACCACGCCGTCGGCTTCAAGCTGGCCGGTGCCCAGGAAAGTGCAGCGCACTTCGACCGGCCGGAACGGCGCGGCGGGCATGACAAGCAGCCGCGTCGCGCTCTGGCCCGGCTCGAGCTGTTTCACCCACCCCAGCGCGTCGAGCTGGCCTACAGGCATCGGACTCCAGCCCTCTCCGCGCGACTGGAACCATTCGCTTTGCGCGATCATGTTCGCGAAGGCCTGCTGGCGGTTGTACCAGTGCAGCGTGAACAGGTTGATCCCGATGGTCGTTTCCGGCGCGGGCGCGACCCGGACCAACCGCAGTTCGGTGCCCCCGGCCGCCTGCCACGCCCCTCCGACGTAGAGCAGCGCGGACAGCGATGCCGCCCCTCCGACCAGCATCGCCAGTGCCATGCGGTTCATGATTCGCCCCCGGATCATGCCCCCTCGCCTATGCGTGCAGCGGCGTTCGCGCCGGGACCGGAGCCCGGCTGCTGCGCCACATCTGGTGGATACGGAAGATCTGCGGCCCCTCGATCAGATAGCGCCGCCAGAGCCGCTGCGGGTTGGAGCAGAGCCGGAAGGCCCACTCCATCGACATCTGCTGGATAACCACCGGCGCACGCTCCTGTTCGCCGGACAGGAATTCGAGGCTGGCGCCGATGCAGAAGCCGATGCCCTGCCCGCCGCGCGCTTTCGAGACGCGCCGCGCGATGATCTCCTGCTGCGGCGAGCCGACGGCGAGGAAGGAATAGCGCGCCTTCGCCTCGACAAGGAAGCGCACCGCGCGCGCCGTCTCGCGCGGGTCCTTGATGAAGCCCATCGGCGGGTTGTAGTGTCGCACGTTGCGCAGCCCGTAGAGGTCCTTGATCCGCGCCACGGTGGCCTCGCTGCCGCCCAGGATCGCGACGGCGTCGTCGGGGGCTATGCCCTGCTCGAACAGGCGTAGCGTCAGGTCGCTGCCCGTCACCACCGGAAGCTCGCGGCCGTCACCGCGCGCCAGGCGGGCGAGGATGCGGCTGTCGCACAAGGTCATCCACGCGTCGCGATAGGCCGGCCACAAGTCCGAACGCCGCCGCAGCAGCCGCACGACATGATCGACGTTGGGCGTGACGATATAGGTGAAGGGCGCCGTGGGCGGCCGCTTGCACACCGCGTCCATCGCCGTCGGCAGGTCGATCGGCGTGAAGTCGAGGTCGAGGAATTCGACATCGTCGCGGTGCGCTCCGCGATCGGCAGCCTCATGCCCGGCATCGAGATCGAGCACATCCGGCAGCGGCAGACCCAGGGCGGGTGCCAGTGCGGGCGCAGGAATTTCAAGGCCGGTGATGTTCAGGTGTTCAAGCGACATAGAGCGTACCTCCCCACACGCGATTATGCCGCCGCCCTGCGCCGTGGTCTTCCCGAGCAACTGCGCAGGGTGAAGGGAGAGGCCCATTCCGCCTGCCGAAAATCCCCCTGGGAAATATCCGCTAGGTGTGCGCGACGAGCCGATGCGGGTTTCTCCCCACGGATAAGCACGCCCTCCAATGGGAGAATTTTCGGCAAGTACCGCATGGGGTTAGCTTTTCGACAGACCGGCATTCGATGTCGGCTGTGGGGGGTAGACATGCTTCAATCGAACGATTCACATCGGTCGCGCACCGCGCGCCGGTCGATCCGAGCCGTTGCGGCGGCCGCTTCGCTGATCGCCCTGGGCCTTGCGGTCCACCCGGTCGCAGCGCAGGTCAAGGCTGGCAGCCCTGCCAGTCCGGCGATCGCGCCCGCCGTATCCGGCGCCCAGTCCGCCGCCGCGATGCCCGACGCCGCCTCGGCCACGCGCTACAAGGTGAAGGCGGGCGACCAGCTCGACGTATTCGTCTGGGGCGAGGAGCGCATGCAGCGCCAGGTTCTGGTCCAGCCGGACGGCACGTTCGCCTTCCCGCTGGCGGGAACGATCCGCGCCGACGGCCGCAACGTCACCGACATCGCCGACGAGATCCGCGGCCGCATCGCGCTCAATTACACGGCCGCACCGCCCGACGTGACGGTGACCGTGCGCGAGACCGACGGCACGCGCTTCTACGTGCTTGGCAAAGTCCGCACGCCCGGCAGCTACACCAGCCGCTCGGTCCCGAACATCCTGCAGGCGCTCAGCATGGCCGGCGGCACCGCCGAGTTCGCCGATACCGGCAGCGCGGTGATCCTGCGCCAGACCCGCAATGGCCAGGTGGTGGAGCGCATCCAGCTGAGCAAGCTGCTGAAGGGCGCCCGCTCGCTCAATTCCGGTGCCCTCGGCACCCCGCTGCCGACGCTCCAGAGCGGCGACGTCCTGCTGATCCCGTGACGGCGGTACGTCGTGGCACCCTGCTCCTCCTGGCCGTCGCCCCGTCGACGCTGGGGCTCGCTTCCACCGATGCGGCCGCGCAGGAGCAGCCGCCCTACATCGAGTTCGACATGACGGGGTTCACGGGGCGCAACCCGTTCCTCACCACGGACGACCGCAAGATGACCTCGGGCGGCGAAGTCTCCGCGCAAGGCAGCGCGGGGGTCAGGATCGATCCCAAGACCACGCTCGATCTGGACGGCAAGCTCGCCTATCGCCGCTACAGCCGTCGGTACGGGGATTTCGTCACGGGGTACGCCCGGACGGCGATCGACTATCGCGGCAGCGAGCGCTTTTCGGCCCGCACGGAGGGCGGCTTCGAGCGCCTCCTTCCGCTGGAAGGCGGCACCGGCTCGATCGATGCCGCGATCGACCCGGTGAGCCTGCAGGAACGCTACGAACTCAAGCAGAGCATGCGCTGGCGTCCCGACCAGTACATGACGGTCAGCGGAGAGGCGGCGTGGAGCCGGTTGTCGCCGCAAGGTTCGCTGCTGCTGCGCCGGACCGACGCCACCAGCTTCGGCCTCGGCCTGGAGCGCAGGCTTTCGGGCACCTCCTGGGTCGGCCTCGGCGGTATGGCGACGTTCAGCAAGTCGGCGGACCGATCGGAATCGGATTCGGCGATCTTCGTCCTCAAGGCCGGTTCGCGCATCGCGCCGAACCTGTCGATCCAGGCCGAAACGGGCGTCTCGAAGATCACCCGGCGCGAACCGGGACGGCCGAACGAGAACAACCCGTTCCAGCTCACCACCGCCCTGTCCGTATGCTACGATCCGCGCCGTCTGCGGGTGTGCATCGAGGGCCGCATCTCGCCGGTCGTCACCAGTTTCGGCGGCATCCAGCGCGAGAAGGTGCTGACCACCACCTTCGACTTCCAGACCAGCGATCGCGGCAGGCTGAGCGCGAGCGGCGAGTATCGCTCGGTTCCCAGTCCCACCTTCGGATCGGACGCGAAGATCGTGCGCCTGTCCACGACTTACGAGCACCGCCTCGACGACCGCTTTCGCCTTCACATCGGCGCGGACTATGACCGCCGCACCGGCATGACCACCCAGACGCAGAAGTCCTGGACGATCCGGGCCGGCGTCACCTTCCGGATACCCAGCCGATGAACAGCACGACCCAGACATCCGCGCCCGTTTCGCCGCCGGCATCCATCGTGGGCGATACCGACTCCCTCGGCATCTACCCGGTCGAGATCCTGGCCATGCTGCGTCGCCGCTGGCGCTGGCTGATCGCGCCGACCCTGCTCGGAGCCGCCGCAGCGGCGGGCTCGGTGGTGATGCGAGAGCCGGTCTACCGGTCCTACGCGACGTTGCTGATCGATTCCCCGCAGATCCCGCAGAGCCTGATCTCCTCGCCCATCACCGAAGTGGCGGACGAGCGCATCGCCAAGATCCGCCAGCAGATCGTCAGCCGCGACAGCCTGACGCGACTGATCGAGCAGAACAGGCTCTATCCCAGCGAGCGCGCGGCGATGGACTATCCCAAGCTGCTCGAGATCATGCGCACGAAGATCGGGGTGAACCTGGTCGCCGCCAACCAGGCGCAGGGACGCGGCGGCACGATCGCCTTCAACCTCACCTTCGACTACCGCGATGCCCGCACCGCGCAGGCGGTGACCGAGCAGCTGACCAAGATGTTCCTCGTCGAAGACAAGCGCTTCCGCACCGAGCAGGCCACCGGAACCGCCGCCTTCCTCGCCAAGCGCTCCGACGAACTGCGCCGCCAGTTGCGCGACCTTGCCGAGAAGCGCCGCGGCGTGCAGGCCCGCTATGCCGGTTCCCTGCCCACCGACGTCGCGCTCAGTTCGCAGTCGAGTTCGGCGATGCGCGCGGAAATCTCGCGCACCGATGCCGAGACGCAGGGACTGGTGCAGCAGTCCAGCCTGCTCGCCGCTCGCCAGCAGGAACTGGAGCGCACCCCGCCCGGCATCGAAGGGATGCAGCGCGCCGAGGAACGCCTCTCCGCACTGCTTTCCACCCATTCGGAAAATTTCCCCGACGTGATCGCCGCCCGCGCCGAAGTGGCACGTCAGCGCGCCCTTGTCGCGCGGGAACCGGGCCGGGGCGAGACGCTGATCGAGGCCGAGATCGCCGCCGGGCGCGAGCGCATCTCCACCCTCGCCGCCCGCCGCGCGGAACTGGTGCGCACGATGGCCGACATCGACGCCCGCGTCGCGCAGGCACCGCAATCGGCCTACGAACTCAACACGATCGAGCGCGAGTACGACAACATCAAGCGCCAGTACGACTCCCTGCGCGAAAAGCAGCTCGACGCGCAAGTCGCCGCCAACCTCCAGTCGGAGGACAAGGGCGAGCGCTTCACCGTGGTCGATGCGCCCAACCTGCCGCTGCACCCGCTCGGCCAGAAGGGCTGGATGGTCGTGCTGATGGGCATCGCCGCCGGGTTCGTCATGGGCCTCGTCCTGATCATCGGCCGCGAGATGCTGACCGGCACGATCCACGGCACCGAAAGCCTGCGCCGCGCCGTCCGCGCCCCGCTGTTCGGAGCCGTCGCCACCAGCCGCACACCCACTTTTCTCGATCGGCTCGCACGCTGGCTGCCGGGCCGGGCGCATGCCGCAGCCTATTCGCCAGCCTAAGCCAGTCATAACGGGAGCAGGCCCATGAACGCCGAAGTGCCATTCATTCCGCAAGGCGGCATCGAAGTCCCCGCCGTCGCCGGCATCACCTTCACGCCCGATGCCGCGCACCTGGCCGACAACCACATCGTCGGCCTCGCCCCGCCGAGCAACGAGCTGCGTCCCTTCACGATGATCCGCTCGGCCTTGCTCGACCATGCCCGCGCCACCGGCACCCGCGTCTTCGCGGTGACCTCGGCCGAGCCCGGCAACGGCAAGACGCACATCACCCTCAACCTCGCCATGGCCATGGCGCGCATTCATCCCACCGTCCTCGTCGAGCTGGACCTCCGCCGCCCGGCCCTGGGCGAGCGGCTGGGCCTGCCGGACGACTACGCGGGAGTGGAGGACTACCTTGCCGGTGAGTGTCCCTGGAGCGCCACGCAGGCGCGGATCGAGGGGCTCGACCTTACCGTCCACCGCGTCCGTAGCGCGCGCGACGATGCCGAGGTGCTGCTCGCCTCCAACGCACTGGCGCTGGCGCTGCACAACCGGCACTCGATCGACAGCGGGACGATCTGCATCATCGACACGCCGCCCGCGATCCTCAGCGACGACCTCGCGCTGATCGCCCGCAATGTCGATGGCATCCTGATCGTCGCGGAAGAAGGCCGCACCGCCAAGGCCGCCCTTCAGGAGATCATGCAAGCCGTCAGCCCGACGCCGATCATCGGCACCGTGCTCAACCGGTCCATCTCGCAGACCGCGAGGCGGGTCGATTACGGGTACTACAAGAGCGGCTCCAGGCAGGCCTGAAGCGGCCGCACACCGCCCCATACCGGAGGATGCAATGACGATCCTGAAGCTGAAAGCGCGCGCCCGATGGCTGCGCGACCTTCCCTCGCAGACGGCGCTTGCGGTGCTCAACGAAAAGCGCCTGCGCCTCTGGCTGGGCAAGCGACACCGGGCCGCCGTAAGCCGCCATGCCCGCCGCCTGCCGGATCTCGACGCCATCGGCAACGACATCGTCGCGCAGCTCAACCGCAAGGGCGTTTGCGTGACCACGCTAGACGCGCTGAAAATCCACGGCGCCGCCGAGGTGGTCGAGACGGCATGGGCTCTGTCCAGCGACTTCGCCCCCGAAGCCCGTGCGCTGGCCGCCGGGGGCAGGCAGTTCATCATCGTTCCGCCCGCCGAGATCGTGCGCAACCCCAACATCTACCGCATCGGCCTGCACGAGCGTCTGCTCGACATCGTCGAGAGCTACATCGGCCTGCCGGTCGCCTACGACGGCGTCGCGATCAATTACACCGTCGCCGACGGGCAGGAGGTCGCCACCCGCAAGTGGCACCGCGACCGGGAGGACCGGCGCATGCTCAAGGTCGCGATCTATCTCCACGACGTCGATGAGGAAGGCGGGCCCTTCCAGTGCATCGCCCGGCAGGACACCATACGCAACGACATCGACGGCTACCGCTACGAATTCGGCGAAGATCCGCTGCTCAAGGCGCGGCTGGGGCCGGACTACATCGACGACATGGTAAGCTGCACCGGCCCGAAGGGCACCGTGGTGTTCTGCGACACCGCGCGCTTCTTCCATCGCGGCAAGCCCGCCACCGCGCGCGACCGGGCCGCGCTGTTCTACAGCTACTTCGCCAGCCCGCCGCGCCATCCCTTCCTGTGCGAACGCAGCGGCATCGATCGCGGTGAAGCATTGGGCATGATCGAGGGACTGGACGAACGCCAGCGCCGCGCCGCGCTATGGCGCCGCCAGCTCTCGCCGGTCATGCGGATGATCCCTCCCGCCAGCGTCTGACGCGCGGGTCACCCTTGTCGGAGCCCGATTTTCCTCGGTTGAAACACTCGTAGTCATCCCCGCGAAAGCGGGGATGACGAGGCTGATCGCGAGCGCAGCATGTGCTCGCAATGACGATCAGCGCACCAGCGGCTCCAGCAAATCCACCATTCGGGCCGCGCAGCGTTCGGGATCGTGGCGTTCGAGGACGCGGGCGCGGGCACGCTCGCCCATTTGCTCCAGTTCCTCAGGCCAGGCATCGAGCGCGGCGTCCAGCGCCTGCTCGATCGCATCCACGCAGCCAGAAGGCACCAGCCAGCCGACCTCACCGTCGACCAGTTCCGGGATTCCGGCGATGGCCGTGGCAATGACCGGGCGGCGCAGCGCCATCGCCTCCATGAGCACGACCGGCAGCCCCTCGGCGAAACTGGGCAGCACGAGTGCGCGGGCGGAACGCAGGGCATCGCGGATCGTCTCCGGACTCGCCCAGCCGTGCAGGGTGACGGTACCGCCCAGCCCCAGCCGCGCGATCTGGGCCGCGATGATCGCCTCGTCCTCGCCGCCGCCGATCAGGTCCAGCCGGATCGGGCGGCGGGCGGCAACCCGGGCGACGGCCTCCAGCAGCAGCGGCAGGCCCTTCTGGGCGCTGAGACGCGCGACGCAGACGAAGCGCGTGTCGTCTCCGGGCGCGCCCTCGATCGTCGCCGCGTCATCTGCCGCGAGCCCCGCGAAGAACGCCGGGTCCGGTGCGCAGTGGACGACGTGGATGCGCGGCCAGTGATCCGGGTGCGACCAGCGCATCAGCTGCCCGCGGCCGAAGCTGGACACGCCCACCACGAAGGCGGCCTCGGCGATCTTGCCCGGCAGGTCGAGGCCGCGCGGCGCATCGAATTCGTCCGGGCCGTGCGCGGTGAAGCTGTAAGTCACCGGCGCCAGCCGTGCCACCAGACGCGCCACCATCGCCGGGTTCGTCCCGAAATGGGCATGGAGATGCGAGACTCCCGCCGCCTCCAGCCTGCACGCCAGCAGCGCGGCTTCGGCGAAGTAGGCCAGCGCACGAATGCGATTGCCGCTTCCGCCGGTTCGCCAGGCCAGTTGCAGCGCGCTCAAGGCGGCTCGAGGGTGCCGGGCAAAGCGATCCAACATCGCCGACGCAAGCGCCCCTCGATCCTCCAGCAGCGCCGTAGTGCGGGCCGCCTCGGCGCGCTCAGCTGCATCTGCGGGGGCTTCTCCGGCACGGCGCACGGTGAAGCGGTGGACCGCGAACCCCTGCCGCTCCAGCGCCGCGATCTCGGTCTGGATGAAGCTGTGGCTGATCTTCGGATAGACGTTGCTGAGATAGGCGATCGCCGCGCGCGCGCGGGGCGGCGAAGCACGGCGTGAGGCGCCTGCCCACTGCATACCCGAATCGTGCCTGAAGGCGAGCGGCGCGGCGGCCGGTTCGATGATCTCCATAATCCCGTCATTATGCTCCCTGCGGGAGCCCACGGCATTGCGGGTTTTACTTAGGGAATTGACGGTGGGAGCCCCGGGAGCGTGATCCCCCGGATGCCCCCCGGGTGCCCACCGTGGGATGAATCGGTTTCACTGCGGGAGACCGGTCTTGTCGGCATTTGCCGCCTTTCGTTCCAGATGGTTGGGCAAGCATCGGAACCGCGAGCAGCCGTCGGCCGGGCGTGGGAGGACGGTCATGCGCCGGGCCATGGTCAAGGGTAGGACGTGGCTCGGTGCATGCCTGGCCCTCGTCGCCGTCGCCACCGTTCCCGCCCAGCACCCCGTCGCCAGTCCGCTGCCGCGCTTCACCGCGCCGCCGGTGGTGCGCGGCGCCTTCGACGCGCCGGACGATGCTCCGCTGCCCCCGGCCGATGCGCAGTCGCAACTGGCGCGCACCTTCAACGCCGCCGTGCCGCTGGCGGGGGGCGTCATCATCGCGGCCCAGCCGTTCTACTTGCGCGCCGCGCCCGAGGATCTGGCACGCGCGACCGACTGCCTCGCCGCTGCGGACTACTACGAGGCGGGCCTCGGCATCGCCGACCAGCGCGCGGTCGCGCAGGTCGTGCTGAACCGGGTACGCCACCGCGCCTTTCCCGCCAGCGTCTGCGGCGTGGTCTTCCAGGGCTCGGAGCGGCGCACCGGCTGCCAGTTCACTTTCACCTGCGACGGCTCTCTGCTGCGCCGCACGCCCTCCGCAGAGGCTTGGCAGCAGTCCCGCCGCGTCGCCACCGAGATGCTGCTGGGCCAGGTCGATCCGACCGTCGGCCTGGCCACGCATTACCACACCGACTGGGTGAGCCCGGCCTGGGATCGCACGATGGACAAGATCGCGGTCGTGCGCACCCACCTGTTCTACCGCTGGCGCGGCACGCAGGTTTTCGAGATGCGCCACACCGGCAGCGAGCCGGACATCGCGATGCTCGCCCGCATCTCCGACGCCCATCGCGCCGCGACGGTCGGCTCCGAAGCGCCGCAGCTGCAGTTCCTGCCGGTTATCCCGACCGGACAGCCTCCCCTTACGGCACCGACACCGCCGGCCGCGCCGAGGTCGGGTCTCGGCAGCGTCCTGGCTGCACCGCCACCGAACGTCTTCCTCGTGACCCTGCCCGCAGGCGGCACCCCCGCCAGCTTCCGCGCTATGGCCGAGCAGCGCTGCGCCGGGGTGAGCCAGTGCCGCTTCATCGGCTGGACCGACGCCGCCCGCACCCCCCGCGCTCTGCCGATGCCCGGCAGTTCGGTCGATGCGATTACCTTCATCTTCGAGCGCCGCAGCACCGCCACCGCGCCCGAGAACCTGCGCTGGGACTGCACCCGCTTCGCGCCTGAAGGCACGGGGCATTGCATCTGATGCGCAGGGGATGCCCCCTTCCGAAAAGTTCGACCGACCTTTGCCGAATTCCGCCGGGACGGCCCGGAACCTAGACATTCCATCGAGGGAGAAATCGCAACGTGTCGGCAGCCCAGCATGGACCTTATCGCCGGGAAATAGACGGACTGCGCGCCATCGCGGTGCTGGCCGTCGTGCTCTACCACTTCGCGGTGCCGGGCCTGAAGGCGGGTTTCGTCGGCGTCGACGTGTTCTTCGTGATCTCCGGCTTCCTGATCGGCGGGATGCTGTGGTCCGAGCTGCTGGATGCGGGCCGGATCGACCTCGGCCAGTTCTACCTGCGCCGCATCCGCCGCCTGGCGCCCGCCTTCTTCGCGATGGGCGCCGCCAGCGCAGTGATCGGCTGGTTCGTGCTGCTCCCCTACGAGCTGCGCAACTTCGGCAAGGAACTGATCGCGTCCAGCCTGTGGATGTCCAATGTCCTGTTCTACCGCGAGGCGGGCTACTTCGATTTCGGCGCCGACAGCCGGGTGCTGCTGCACACCTGGTCGCTTTCGGTGGAGGAGCAGTTCTACATCTTCCTGCCGCTGCTGCTGACCGTGCTCGCACTCGCGCGTGTCGGGCCGAGGGTGATCCTGGGCGTGCTGATCGCGGTCTGGGCAGGCTCGCTGCTGGCCTGCGTGGCCATGACCGCCGGCTATCCGGTGATGACCTTCTACCTCTTCCCGTTCCGCGCGTGGGAAATGCTGTCAGGCGTGCTGCTGGCGATCGCGCTGCGCGGCGCGGCGCTGACCCCGCGCCTGCAGGCCGTGCTGGCAAGCGCCGGGTTCCTGCTGCTCGCCGCCTCCTTCCTGCTGATCGACAGCGCAGGCTTCCCCGGCTGGCAGGCCCTGCTTCCAGTGGCGGGCAGCGCCGCGCTGCTGGCGGGAGCGACCAATGCAAGAGGCAACCCCGGCACCGTGCTCTCGCACCCGGCGATGGTCTTCGTCGGGCTGATCTCCTACTCGCTGTATCTGTGGCATTGGCCGCTGCTGATCCTCTCGCGGTACTGGCGCGGGCACTATGCCTCACCGCTGGAGACCGCCGCATGGCTGGCGCTGGTCTTCGTCGTCGCGACGCTGAGCTGGCGCTTCGTCGAGCAGCCCTTCCGCCGCAGCCGCCGCGTCACTTCGCCAGTGCTGCTGGGCAGCGCAGCCGTGGCCGCCGGCGCGACCCTCGCGGTCGGCGCGGTGACGTTCCTCGCCAACGGCCTGCCCGACCGCTTCTCCCCCGAAACGCAAGTCTACATCGCCGCCTCGAGCGGATTCCTGCAGGACACCAGCCGCTGCCGCCATCCAGAGAACGGCCCGCTCGCCGGTATCCGCACATGCGCCATCGGCCCCGACGGCCCGCCCGAGGTGCTGATCTGGGGCGACAGCCACTTGCGCGCGCAGATGGACGGCCTCGCCATGGCCGCGCGCGAGGCGGGGCGGCCCGGCATCATCATCTGGCGCGCCGGATGCCCGCCGCTGTTCGGCCTCGCCAAGCAGGAGAGCGCATCGACGCCCGACCAAGACGTCCTCTGCGCCGAGGAGAACCGGCGCATCCGCGCGGCGATCCGGCAATATCCCGGCATCCGCCGCCTGCTGCTGGTCGGCCGCTGGGCCTACTACGCCGACGGCCGGGGCGTGGGCCGCGACGCTCACAACCTCATTACCCTCTCCCCCGATGCCGGGTCCGGCCTCCCGCAGGGGGACGGACAGGCCGCCTTGTTCGGCGCCGCGCTCAAGCTCACGGTGGCGGAGTTGAACGGCGAGGGCCGCGAGGTCTACCTCCTGCGGCAAGTCCCCGAACTACCCCAGTTCGACAGCATCCGCGTCGCCCGCGATCTCGCCTACGGACGGCTTACCCCCGATCAGGCCCGCACGCTCGCCAGCGTGCAGATGGCCCCCCTGCGCGATCGCAACCGTCAGGCGGAAGCACCGATCGACCAGCTCGTCGCCGAACGGCAGGTGCGCCTGATCGACCCATGGCCACGGCTCTGCCACGGCAGCTGCAGCGGCATGGTAAAAGGCGCTTCGCTCTATTTCGACAACAACCACATGACTTACGAGGGCTCGGTGCGCCTGCGCGACCTGTTCGTGCCGTTCCTCCTCGGCACCGGCCCCACGACCATAGCGGCGGCGAGCCAGTGACCCCGGGCGAACTCACCGAAAAACATTGGGACGTCATCGTCATCGGCACCGGCATCGGCGGGGGTACGATCGGCCGCCGCCTTGCCGAGCGCGGCCTTTCGGTCCTGTTCGTAGAGAAGGGCCGCGCCGGACACCGCGCCGAGCAGAACCACATGGCAAGCGACGAGATCACCGATCCCGTCGCCCGCCTCGTGCGCGGATCGTGGCCCGAGACCATCCACGCCCGCATCGAGGGACAGGAACACCGCGTCCATCCCGCGATAGGCGCCGCCGTTGGCGGCTCTTCCGTCTTCTACGCCGCCACGCTCGAACGGCCCGAGCCGCACGATCTCGACCACAGCGCCGAGCGCCCGCACCCAACTAACGGTTGGCCGGTCAGCTTCTCTGCGATGCTCCCCTACTTCGACGCGGCGCAGGCCCTGTTCGAGGTGCGCGGTCAGCCGGACCCGCTCGCCACCCACCCGACACCCAACCTCACGGTAGGCCCCGCGATGTGCGAGGGCGATGCCCGGCTGATGGAGGGCATGCGCCGCTCCGGCCTGCACCCCTACCAGTTGCACAGCGCGATGCGCGGCCTCGACGGCTGCGGCTCGTGCCTCGGCCGCAAGTGCCCCCGCCCCTGCAAGCTCGACGGCCGTTCGGCCGGGGTAGAACCCGCCCTCGCCACCGGCCGCGCCGCCCTCGCCGATCGCTGCGAGGTTACCGAACTTCGCGGCGACGGGGGCGGCGTTACCCGCGTCGTCGCCCGCCGCGATGGCGAGGCGCTGGAGTTCACTGCCGCCCACGTGGTGCTGGCCGCAGGCGCACTGTCCTCGCCGCGCATCCTCCTCGCCTCGCGCTCGGACTGGGCCGAGGGCTGCGGCAATGCGCATGGCCAAGTCGGGCGATACCTGATGTTTCATCTGAACGAGATGTTCGCACTCTGGCCCCGGCGCAAAGAGGGCTACCCGCAAGCCGCCAAGTCCATCGGTTTTCGCGACCTCTACTATGCCGAGGGGCACCGCTTCGGCATGGTGCAGGCGATGGGGCTGGATGCAGGCGAAGGCGAGATTCTCAGTTACCTGCGCGGCAAGATCGCACGCAGCCCGCTGCGCCGCCTGCCCGGCGCGAGCCAGATGGCGCGCATACCCGCGAAAGTCGCGGCGCGGGTTCTGGGGCAGGCCAAGGTCTTCGTCGGTCTGCTCGAAGACATGCCCTATGCCGAGAACCGCGTCTCCGCCGATCCCAACCGTCCCGGCGGTATCCTGATAGACTACCGCTTCAGCCCCGAACTCCACCAGCGCCGCAAGCTGTTCCGAAAGCTGATCCGCGCCTCGCTGGGACGGCAGCGCGTTCTGTTCCTGACGTATCAGCCGGAGCTGAACTTCGGCCATCCCTGCGGAAGCCTGCGCATGGGGACCGATCCCGCGAAGTCCGTCGTCAATGCCGAGTGCCGGGTTCACGGCATGCGCAACCTGTGGGTGGCCGACGCCTCGTTCATGCCAACCTCGATGGGGGTCAACCCCAGTCTGACCATCGCCGCCAACGCGCTGCGGGTCGGCGATGCGATTCTCAAGGCTGCGGGAACATCGGACCTGGAACACCGTGCCATGAGCCTCGTGTCATGACGCTGGCCATCGTCACCGGGGCCGGTCAGGGCCTTGGCCGCGCGGTGGCGCTGGAACTCGTCGCGCGCGGCTGCATTGTCGCGGGCCTCGCCCGCAGCGAGAGCGACCTTGCCGCCACGTCGAAGCTATGCGCCACCGCCGGGGCGTTCCACCCCATAGCCTGCGACGTATCCGATTACGACGCCCTGCGCGGCGCCTTCGACGCGATCCGCCGCATCGGCCCGATCGCCATCCTCATCAACAACGCCGCCGTCTACCCCCGCCGCGATTTCCTCGACGAGACGCCCGAAAGCTTCATGCACACGATGGCGATCAACCTGGGCGGCATGGTCGCCTGCAGCCGCCTCGCGCTGGAGGACATGGTGAGCCGGGGCAGCGGCCGCATCGTCAACGTCACCAGCTTCGCCGACCTCGCGCCGATCCCGGCGAGCGGCGCCTACTCGGTCTCCAAGGGCGCGGGACGAATCTTCACCCGCGCACTGGTCGCGGACCTCGAGGGGCGCTTTCCGGACATCGTGATCAGCGACTGGATCCCCGGTGCCCTGCGCACCGCGATGGGCCTGCCCGACGGCATTCACCCGGCCGACGCAGCCCGCTGGGGCGCCGAACTCGCGCTGTCGAGCGATCCCTCGCTGAACGGCACATTGTGGGAGCGCAACAACGAGGTCCTGGAGCCGCAATCGCTCAAGCGGCGGGTGTTCAACCGCCTGATGCTGCGCCCAGCGCCGACGCCGAGGATGCTCTGCGCTGCGTGAGCCATAGAGGTAGCGGGAACGGGATGAGCCACCGCCTTCCGCTTGGCACCAGGCGGCACACGTCCGCCGTCGCCATTCCGGCCTCCTGCTCCTTCGATACCGCGATGATCTGTTCCTCGCTGAACCTGCTCCGCTTCATATCCATCCGACCCCTTCAAGGGGCGGACTCTGCTCAAATCTGGAGGAAATCCACGGGCTCAGACCAGCGGCTCTGCCGACGATACACCGCAGTTGGCGCGGTCGGAGCAACCTGCGAAGGCAGAGCTTGGCCGCGCCAAAGGCGCGGAGGCAGTCATCTTCACCTGCTCGCCGAGCCAGGTTTGCCAGACTTGCATCCCGCGCCGGGCGATGAATCGGTAACTAACGACTTGGGCACTGCGTCAATCAAGCGAGGTTACCGGTTGCAAACAGTGCTAGGATGCTTTTCAGCCTCCAACCGTGTGTGGAAACGAAGGGCGAGGCACGAGGGGCTGCAAGATGCGGGAATGGTCAGAAGGGGAGCTTCGGCAAAAGCTGTCTGCCCGGCAGTACGAGGTTCTCTCGCTGGTTGCCCGGCACCTGTCTTCCAAGGAGATCGGCGCAAGCCTTGGGCTGTCCTACAAGACCATCGACAATCATGTCGCCGACCTGATGGTCAAGCTGGGGGTTTCCAGCCGGGCCGATGCGGCGCGTATTTTCCTAGACGCATCAAAGGGTAGGGAGCGGCTACCTAGTGCGCCGCAACCGCTCGACAGCGACGAGGATGCCGAGGCACAGAGCACTCGTCCGGAAGAAACGAGAGCCGGAGCAGAAGACCAAGCGAGGGCAACGCACCCTCGATGGGAATTCTCGCGGCTCCTCAGTCTTCCTCCGGTCGGGGGCTCCCGTCATGACCTGACGATGGCGCAGCGCATGGCGATGATGGGACAGGTTGCGCTTGTCTCCGTCGTCGGCCTGGCCGCGATCGTCACGGTGATGGTCGGAATTCTCAGCCTGCTCGGCAGGTGAGCTTCACTTCACGGCAAACCTCAGCGTGATTCACGCATCGGAGAAACATATGCGTCTTTCGGAAGCAGGCGGACGAGCGGTCGCCACGGAAATTTCTGGCATGTTCAAGAGCGTCGACACGGCCCTTTTCGATGCCGCGCGCCTTGCCGCGACCATCATGGAGACCAATGCCGCATCCAGCGTCCCGCCGGCCCATCTGCAAAGTGCGCTGGATTCGGCTGCAGCCGGTTTCGCCAAGCTGGTGGAGGGCCGCAAGGACATGGTGCAGATGCATCGCAAGCTCGCCTTCATCAAGGGCGAGTCACAGCACCGGGAGACGGATTGGGGTTGCTTCGGCGACGATAGCCCGAGCGGGCTGCTGAAGACCCCCGAGACGGCGACGGCCCGAGTGTAATCCGGAAAGGGGTGATGGCCTTGACGTCGAACGTCGCAGGTTGAAGTCAAGGCCATGCTCCTGAACCTCGTCTTCGGAATACTCATGTTCGTGTCCTGCCTGCCAGCGCTGCTGTGGGGCGGGTGGGAAGGGCGCAGGATATGCCTCATGTTCGTGGTCGCTGCGCTGGCGACCTATATCGGCGCAACGACGTTCAAGACCCAGATCAGCCTCGCGCACTCCACGGTCATGGTGGACTTCGTGCTGCTCATCGGCCTCGCGCATCTCGCGGCGAAGACCGACCGGTACTGGCCCTTGTGGATATGCGCGTTTCAAGCACTCAGCGTCATCTCGTTCCTGGCCTGGGAAATCGTTCCCAATACGCCCCGGCTGTTCAAGGCTGCCTCGGCGGTGTGGAGTATCCCGCAACTGATCGTTCTGTGCGTGGGTCCAATACTCGACCTTCGGCATTCCTCCCGGGGAGCGCGCCGTGCTGAACCTCCATACGCTGACTGACGAACTGGCGCATATCCTCGGAGATCACGCCGAGATCGAGTGCGAGATCGACAACGTTCAGTCCTATCTCGACGGGATTGCCGCACGCCGCAAGGTTGCCCCCGACATCGATGAATGCGCCTGGCTGATGCTCCTTGGCCTTTACCGGGCGGGCAGTGCTCGAAAGGGGGAAATGACCGTCGCGCAGGTTTGTGCTGCGGCGGCCTGTTCATCGAGCAAGGCCATCACGCACGTTTCCTCCTTGCTCAAGGACGAACTGGTCTGTTTTCAGGCAGAGGATGACCGGTCGCAACCTCCTCTCGTCATCACGAAAAAAGGGAGCAAGATGGTGAGCGCATGGCTATCGCTCATGCATCTCGGCGCCCGTACCCCGATAGCTGTCACAACGACATCGATCGTTTCCGCGCTCGAGACCCTTGCCAGGCGCAACAGCCCCGCCGCCGATTGATGGCGCGGCCAGGCCAAGACATTGAGACATTCATGAGCACCACATACTGGACGGCGTTCGGTATCGCCGACCAACCAAGGCAGGGGCGTTCGCAGATCGACCGCAGGCGCGCGCTCATCGAGGTCGTGTCGAAAATCGCGTGCAGCGCGGTCTGGACTGAAACGCCAGATTTCATGATCTTCGATTCCCGGATCGCGATAGACGACATCACGGACCGCTTCAAATCAGCCATCGACGATGAGGTGGATCTGTTCGTTCTGGTCTGCACGCATTCGAAAGCCGGGCGGATCGTTGGCGCGAACCCGGACAAGGATATCTTCAAACTGATGACCTCGATCGAGTCAGGCTGAGACCTGAGCCGACACTCGCCAGATCAGCTGGGGAAGTTCGCATCCACGAACAACCTCGTGAACTCGAACGGACTGATCTCCAACCCCTGTTCACTGGCGGATCGCCTGCTGGCCTCCCAGACAGAAGCGATCTCGGAAACGTAGCCCTCGCTGAAGCTCATCCGTTCAGCGACGATTTCAAACCAGGGCCGCGTTCCTTCAGCCTGGACAAACGTCGGGGAGAGGAGGTGGATTGCCTGTTCCTGCTGCTCGGTCAGTTCACCGATCGCGCGCAGCACGAAGGAGTCGAGATACTGGAGAAATGGCTTTTCGGCATAACGCATCATGGCCTGGCTCCCTGACGGGCAGTATAGACCCAAAGGTCCCCGGCATCCAGCCGGGAACACGCAAGTGCTGGAATAACAACCTCTTCCCGCAGTTTCATTCGAGCATGAACCACAGTCGAACTGCCCTTGCTGCAAGATTTGTTCCGCCGCAGTCCGTGTCGTCGTAAAGGCAGGCTGGAGCCTGCATATTTAAACACAATTTATGCTTCTCTCTCCGCAGGAGCAGGCAAATGAACGAAGATTCGATCGCCGGCATTTCTGCATTCCGGTGAATTGCACGGTCGAAGTGGCCGATTGTCAGACTTCGCATCGCTTGAAAGAGGTTGGATCTGCCTGCGCCCACCACTTCGCAGTGCGAGGATCGCGAGCGCCGGAAAGCAGTTCACCGGGTTCAACGAAGGCATAGAGCTCATCAACGGAACGCATCTCCACCGCACTGATACGCTGGCGCAGACCGTCCGGGGTGAATTCATCGGGCGACTGTAGACCGCAGGCAACGACGATGTCGTGAAGCGCTTCAAGCGTCGTCCGTTGGAAACGGGCGACGCGCTCGGCTTTCTCCGGGATCACCAGAGCCCGCTGACGCGCCGGTGACTGCGTGGCGACACCGGTTGGGCACGTATCCGTGTGACAGCGCATGGATTGCACGCAGCCCAGCGAGAACATGAACGAACGCGCGGCATTGCACCAATCGGCACCCAGCGCTGCATTCATGGCAATACCCGCACCGGAACTTACTTTGCCCGATGCTGCCAACTTCACGGGCCCTTTCAGATTCGCTCCCACCAGCGCGTTACGCGCCAGGATCAATCCTTCTCGCAGCGGCATTCCTACCCGGTCGGAAAGTTCCGTCGGCGCTGCGCCGGTTCCGCCTTCAGCACCGTCGATGACGATGAAGTCCAGAAGGATTCCCGTCTCCAGCATAGCCTTCGTCACGGCAAAGAGCTCGTGCGGGTAACCTACGCACAGCTTGATGCCCACCGGCTTGCCGCCCGACAACTCGCGCATGCGGGCGGCAAATTCGACCAGCTCGATGGGCGTGGAGAACGCTGAATGCCAAGGCGGCGAAAGGCAATCCTCGCCCTCGGGCACATCGCGTGTCCCGGCGATCTCGCGGGTTACCTTCGGGCCGGGCAGAAGGCCCCCATGCCCCGGCTTGGCGCCTTGGCTCAACTTGATTTCGGTCATCTTCACGGCATCGTTCGCGGCCCGTTCGGCGAAGCGGCCGGGATCGAATCGGCCCTCCTTGTCGCGGCAGCCGAAATAGCCCGAACCGATCTCCCAAACGACGTCGCCACCGTGCTTCAGGTGATAAGGTGACAGGCCGCCCTCGCCGGTGTCGTGATAGAATCCGCCTATCTTCGCGCCCAGGTTCAGCGCCTCGATAGCGTTCGCTCCCAAGGCGCCGAAGCTCATGGCCGAAATATTCAGCCGTGCCGCATCATACGGCTGCGAGCACTGCGCGCTTCCGACGTGCACGCGCGTTTCCTTGGGGGCGTCACGCGAAGGCGCAATGCTGTGTGCCAGCCATTCATATTCGTCGGAATAGACGTCGAGTTCGGTTCCGAAGGGGTGGGCCGCGACATCGCCCTTGGCGCGCGCGTAGACCAGCGCTCGCTCGTCGTGGCTAAAGGGCCGGCCGTCGAGATCGCTCTCGACGATATAGGCGCGCAGGAAAGGCCGCAGCCATTCAAAGAACCATCGGAAGCGTGCGGACGCTGGGTAGTTCCGGCGCAGCGAATGCCTCGTCTGGAACAGGTCCACCAGCGAAATCACCAGAACAGGCAGGCTGGCTAGCAGCAGCCAGAATGCCATCGGATGGCGCGGCCCCGCGACAAGCACGGCGACCGTTGCAGCCAGCGCCGCCAGCAGAACGAGATTGCGCGACAGCGCATGGTCGCGGGTCAACGCGGCGACCAGCCCGGGCCAAGTGCTCATGGGAGCAAATTGCGGATCAGGCCCGCGACATCGCGGCCCCGGCCGCCCAGCAAGGCCTTTGCAGAATAGAGCGCCATGCCCGCCACCTGCCCGGCCTCGACTTTTGGCGGCATTACCAGTTCGAACCGGTCGGTCACCACGTCCAGCAGTGCGGGTCCGGGCGTCGCCAGCCAATCCCGCACCGCGCCTTCCAGTTCCTCCGCCTTTTCCACTCGGCGCCCCCAGAACCCGACCGCTTCGGCAACGCGGCCGAAGTCGGGATTGAGCAGGTCCGTATAAGTGTCCAGCAACCCCTCCACCTTCTGCTCGATCTCCACGAAATCGAGCGCGCTGTTGTTGAACACGGCGACCTTGATAGGCAGCTTCTCCTGCACCGCCGTGAGCAGGTCACCCAGCATCATCGCGAGCCCTCCGTCACCTGAAAGCGAGATCACCGTTCGATCAGGGTATGCTGCCTTGGCGCCCAGGGCCTGCGGCATCGCGTTGGCCATCGTCCCATGGCTGAGGCTGATGACGGTGCGGTTGTGCCCAGTTGAGGTGACGTGACGCAGGCACCACACCATCGGTGAACCGCCGTCTGCGGTGTAGATTGCATCGTCGGGCGCCAACCGGGAAATCGTCTCGGTCAGGTATTGCGGATGGATCGCCCCACCCTTGCCGATGTGCGCGTGCTTGCCCTGCCGTTCCTCTGTCTTCGCCCGGTGCCCCAGGCAGTCGTCGAGGAAAGCACGGTCCGAACGAGCCCGCAAACGGGGCAGCAGTGCACTCAAGGTAGCCTGAACATCCCCGACGACGCCCAGGTCTACCGGATGCCGGCGGCCAAGATGGGTGCCGTCGAGATCGACCTGGATGATCGTCGCCTTTTCAGGATAGAACTGGCGCCAGGCGAAATCGCAGCCGAGCAGCAGCAGCGTGTCGCACGCCATCAGCGCGTGGTAACCGGCGTCTCCGCCAAAGATGCCGGTCATACCGACATCGAAGGGATTGTCGTGTTCGAGGAAGTCCTTTGCGCGCGAGGTATGCGCGACCGGGGCCTGAAGTGCGTGCGCCAAAGCCACCACCTCGTCGTGCGCCTGCTCGCAGCCAGAGCCGCCGTAGATGGCGATCTTCTTGCCCTTGCCCAGCAGGCTTGCGATCTGGTCGAGTTCCGGGTTGGAGGGGCGCACCAGCGGATTTGCACGGTGCACCGCGAAGGGCGGCTCCTCGGGCGCCTTTGCGCTCGATATGTCGGCAGGCACGATCAGCACTGCGACCCCGCGTTTGGCCAGCGCGGCCTGTGCGGCCATCGCGGTCTTGCGACGGGCCTGCTCCGGCGTGCGGATTTCCTCGCAGAACACCGAGCAGCTTTGGTAGACCGAGCGGAAATCCACCTCCTGCGGAAAATCGAAACCCAGTTCGTCGCGCACGATCTGGCTTGCGATCAGCACCACCGGCGCACGGTTGCGATGGGATTCAAACAAGCCGTTTATGAAATGGAGGCTGCCTGGGCCGCACGACCCCGCGCACAGCGCCAGTTCGCCGGTCAGCAGCGCATCCGCTCCGGCCGCAAAACCGCCCGCTTCCTCATGCCGCACGTGGACCCATCGGATGTCACTGGTTCGGATCGCATCGGTCACGTGGTTGAGCGTATCGCCCGGCACGCCGTAGCAGCGGGATGCGCCCGCCGCCGCAAGGGTTTCGACGATAACTTGCGCGACAGTCGCCATGAATATTTCTCGTGTGTTGCCAGAAGCCACAAGAGAAAGCCCCGAAGGTTGAGCCTGTTCCGAACGAGTGCCTTCGGCTTTCGTGCACTCCGGACACGCGGCGCCCGCCGTAGATGGTCTGTTCGATGGTCCGGCCTGGCCCGGTCCTAACGATGCGGAATCCAGGCAGCGCGCCGTTTGCCTCACCTTTTACTGTTAGATGCGTTCCTGAGGCTATCGAGATTATCGCTCCACCACGGCGACATAGCCACGCGTTCATTCCAGTGAGCGCCGCGATGGTACGCAGCCCGAACTCTATCGCTATCGCCATGGGCGAGCGCGCGTTCGATCGCATCAGGGTGCCATTTCCCGCTTTCGTTCAGCAGCGTGGATGCTGTTGCTCGAAAACCATGGGCCGTCATTTCATCGGTCGAATAGCAATGTCTGTAAGGGCCGCGCCTTTCGCGAGATGACACCCCCAGTATGGGGGCATCTCCAATCGACCCGAGAACGCGAAACCCCAAAAGACCACCACAATGGCATGGATTCCGGTGGACGGGGGTACGCAAACCCGGACGAACCAAGGCACAAAAACCCTAGGTTTTCTGCGGATTTTATACCATTTTCAGGGTGATTTTTGAAGGGGAAATGGAGCGGGTAGCGGGAATCGAACCCGCATAGCCAGCTTGGAAGGCTGGAGCTTTACCACTAAGCTATACCCGCATTACCGGCCCGCCCAAGGACAGACCGTTGATGCGCTCGCCGCTTGCCACGACGATGACCGCCTCGTCAACGTATCTTTTCCAATCTTCGACATCCATGGCACCGCGACGCCTTTACGAAGCGAAGCGATGCGATCGTCGTTCCGCCTTGCGCCCGGACAATGCCGGTTCACATAAAGATTCGATACTCGGGAAACTGCAGGCGTGGCGTCACGCGTCCTGTGGGGACGACCGCACAATCGACCGTACGATCACGACCTCCATCACCATCTGTTTCGAAATTCAATCACAGAAGATGTTCTATGGTTGAAACCACACTTTTTGCGGCATGCGCAGAAATATGGCTGTCATCCAGAAAGTTTGCATTTCGTCCGTTATAAACCGCACAATACTTTTGATCAGGGCACATTACCGGAAGATAATCGACAAGATCGATCTTGGAGTTCTTACCCACCAACCCTTCAAGATCTTTCTGATAGAACAGCGTATCTGAATAAAGATCGGAGCTGCAATTCCTGAAATCCATATTGCGGTAGGCAGCCCTGCTTGCACAGGAAAACGCTTTATTTTCGCCGGTTGGAGCGATACCCATCAGGATCAGTTTATATCCGCCGGGCGGCAGTTGCTCTCGCATTCTTGAAAATCGATCAGCCATGATGCGCTGGGTGCCATCCGGACTTGCGACTTCATCACCATCCGTCAGCAGTCCACCGCCTGAAAGGTAAGTCCTCCAGTTTCCTGCGACGATAAGCCCCTTCAACTTTGGTATGGCCGCAACCCGTTCGATTGCCTCGCTGTTGAACTGCCGGCAATCGCGGCGCATCTCCGAATTCGGCAACATCGTCGTATCGGGGATAGGCGCACACCCCGCCTTGGTTATGATCAGGCCAGCATAGCCATTGGCATCCGCGATCTCACGAAACGCCGGGATCAACTGAGTGGCATGAGAATTGCCCCAAAGCACCAAAGTGGGCTGCCGGGTGGGATCGCCGATCACGCATTGCGCAGAAGTCGAAAGTTCCGCGCCGCGCATGAGGCAAGGATCGCGCTGGAATGAACTGGACTCGGCTGCGGCCTGACTCACCCAGGCCGGCATCGGGTGCCGCCCCTGCAAGCCATTGGTGAACAGCATCGACGCGCAAACCAGGCCCATCGCAATTACCGGCGCCACTGCCATCGGTGCCCACACCTTCATGCGCGCGCGCGTTGCCGGGATGCGGCGGAAAATAGGCTCCACCCCCGCATACAGCACATGCGCGGCGCCAAACATGACGGCGATCTGGACGAGTTTCACAGCCATCGACACTTCAGTTGTCGAGGCAAGTCCCCAGAATACGATGATGGGCCAGTGCACAAGGTAAAGAGGATAAGAAATCCTCCCGATATATTTCATGACGACGTTGCATAGAAATGAAGAAACCAGGTTTTCGAATTGCCCGCCGAAAATGATCAATGCCGCGCCAATGCAGGGGATCAGGGCGTGCAAACCCGGGAATGGCGTGGTCTTTTCAAAAAAGAAAATGGAATAGCCAACAATCAATATTCCGGCGGATACAAGTACGCCAGCTACGCTCTTTTTAATTTGCAAACCTAGATTGCCGGAAAGGCCAAGAAGGCCTCCGATCGCCAACTCCCATGCACGTGCGGGCAGCATGTAGAAGGAGAAACTGGGATTGCTCTTCAGAAGAAGCTCTGAACAAATAAGACTGATGATGATTACGACCGACAATACAGCCTTGACCCCATGCCTGCCGAAAAACTTCAGCGACAGAACGATCACCATCGGCCAGAAGATATAGAATTGCTCTTCAACCCCTAAGGACCATGTGTGTAACAGCGGCATCTCTTCCGCAGATGGGCTGAAATAGTCGTTTTTCTTAAAGAAATAAATATTTGACAGGGAAATGGACGCAGACAAGGCACTTTTAGAAAAATTTTCCAACTCTGACGGCAGTAATATAAAAACAGCCGCAACGGTCGATGCGATAAGTACAGCAATTAAAGACGGAAATATCCTCCTCACCCGACGTAAATAAAATTCCATTAAATTAAATTTTTCCGTCACACTTCTGTTGTATATATCTTGGGTTATCAAAAATCCGGAAATGACAAAGAAAATATCTACGCCAACAAACCCGCCCGGAATCGCGGAAAAGCCCATGTGAAAAAGCAGCACGCTCAAGACCGCAATCGCGCGCATGCCTTCTATGTCCGGCCGGAACTTGATGAAGTTGGATTTCTCGATTTGTCTCAACTGCGTCATCCGAATTGCCCCTGCCTCATCTTGCGGAAACAGATGAGGTAGAAATACGGAAGCCGAACAAATTGGGTGATGTCAACATCGATTGCGCTGCATCGCAGCATGCGAAGGCGAACTCGAAAGAACTGTCGAAACAGTACTTCCGGCCCATCCCGCTTGATCCTGCAGCCCCGCAAGATTCCAAGGTTCCTGGCTGAAGGCGTTTGCCGGAGCCCAAACGCCGACATCCGTGACACTTTGGTGCGCGTCGACCGATCGCCAGGGCGGCTTCTGCCGTTCAAGGCACGGAAAACTGCCGATCCGGACTATTCCTCCTGTCCCGAACGCCGCGCATCGCGGCTTCGACGTATTCTCTCGCAGGTGCAGCGATGATAGCCTGACATCTCAAAGCTGCTGACGAGAACGAGGTCATCATGAACACGCCCCGGACGCGCACACCCGCCGAGACTGCCTCCGCGCGGCGGCGCAACCCGCTCGATCTGCTGATGAATTCCGGACTGGGCAAGCTGCTGCGCGGCATCGGCGTCGCCCCCCGGCCAGCGAGCGGGGAGAGCCTGCTCGACCTTGCCGACGCCCTGCTTTCGCTGCGCGGGCGCGCTTCCGGCCCGGCGCTCGCCTCGGCGTTCTTCGATCTCTACGAAGCGAGCGACCTTGCCGCGCGGCAGGAATTTCTCGGCAAGGTGCACGATCTCCACCCGGCCGACGCCAAGGCCATCGACCAGGCCATCGCCAGATGGAACGACAAGCGGGACGAGGCTTCCGCCCTCGCCCTCAACGTCGCCAGCAAGTCGCCCAGCCGGCGGCTGATCAACCAGCTCAACCTGGCGCCGCAGGGCACCCAGCGCCTGATCGACTTGCGCGAAGACCTGCTGGCGGTGCCGCGCTCGGCCTCCACCTCGGGCCTGGCCGCGCTCGACCGTGATCTGGAGAACGCCTTCACGGCCTGGTTCAATGCCGGCTTCCTCGAACTGCGGCGGATCGGCTGGGACAGTTCGGCGCAACTGCTGGAGCGCATCATCCGCTACGAGGCGGTCCACCAGATCCAGGGCTGGGAAGACCTTCGCCGCCGCGTCGAGCCGGTCGACCGGCGCTGCTACGGCTTCTTCCACCCGCAGATGCAGGACGATCCGCTGATCTTCGTCGAAGTCGCGCTGACGCAGCAGATTCCCGGCTCCATCCACGAGATCATCTCCGAGGAGCGTGAGACGATCGCCCCGCGCGAGGCCAACTGCGCGATCTTCTATTCGATCAGCAACTGCCAGGTCGGGCTGAAGGGTATCCCCTTCGGCAACCACCTGATCAAGCGCGTGGTCGGGCTGCTCAAGGAAGAACTGCCGCACCTCAAGACGTTCGCCACGCTCTCGCCGGTGCCGGGCTTTGCCAAGTGGTTGGCGAAGGAGCAGGACGCCGATGCTCCGGTCCCCGGTGCGCAGGAATTGCGGCGGCTGGCGGCGCGCTACCTGGTCGAGGGGAAGAAGAGCGGGCAGCCGCTCGATCCGGTGGCGCGATTCCACCTCGGCAACGGCGCACGGCTTGAGGCGGTGCATGCCAATGCGGACCTCTCCGCCAATGGGCAGAAGCAGGCGCACGGCGTCATGGTGAACTACCTCTACGATCTTGCCGACATCGAGGCGAACTTCTTTGCGCTGACCGAACTGGGCACCGTCGTCACCTCGAAGGCGGTGCAAACGCTTCTGGAGGAGCCGGAAGGCGGGGCGAAGAAGGGTGGGAAGAAGGCCAAGGAGACGGTGGCGGCCTGAGCGGCAGGTCCACCCTCCCACCCCGCCGCGACTAAGTCTTGCGGACTAAGTCTCGCTGCCCCTCCCGCTTGCGGGAGGGGGAAACCCGACCTCTCATTCCCCTCCCGCTTGCGCGAGGGGGCAGGGGTGGGCTTTTTCCCTTAGCGCCTCAATGCCCCTCAAAGGCCATCAGCGCCTCGGCCGGAACGCCTGCATCGCGCAGCCGCTGCGCGCCGCCGAGGTCAGGCAGGTCGATGGCGAAGAGCGAATGCACCACCTCACCCCCTGCCCGGCGTAGCAGTTCCACCGCCGCCAGCGCCGTGCCGCCGGTGGCGATGAGATCATCGACCACCACCACGCGGGCGCCGTCCGGCACCGCGCCCGGATCGACCTCCAGCGTGTCTGTGCCGTATTCCAGCGCATAGTCGATCGCGAGGACCGGGACCGGCAGCTTGCCCGGCTTGCGCACCGGCACGAAGGGCAGGCCCATGCGCGCCGCCATCGCCGCGCCGAACACGAAGCCGCGCGCCTCGATCCCGGCGATCACCTCGGCCCCGGCCGCTTCGGCACGGTCCGCCATGTGCCCCACCGCCGCTGCGAAGCCGGGGCCATGGCCGATCAGGGTGGTGACGTCACGGAACAGGATTCCGGGCTTGGGGAAGTCGGGGATCGTGCGCACCAGCTGGCGGAGGTCTTCGACGGTCACTTTTGCATCTCCGGCAGCTCATAAGCAAAGCGCCCCGCCATCACCGTGGATGGCGGGGCGCCGGAGCCCTTAGCAGGTGGAAGCGCTTACGTCAGCGCTTCTTGGATCAGTGCTTCTTGCCCGCCCAGATGTTGCGGTAGGACATATAGCCCAGCACCGTCGCGAAGATCAGGAAGAGCACCACGGCAAGGCCGGTCTGGTTGCGCTTTTCCAGCTTCGGCTCGGCGGTCCAGACGAGGAAGGCCGAGACGTCCTTCGCCATCTGGTCGACCGTCGGCTTCGGGTTGCCCGGGCTGTATTCCACCTGACCGTCGGCAGTCAGCGGCGGCGCCATCGCGAGGTTGAGGTTCGCGAAGTACGGGTTGTAGTGCAGGCCGTCAGGCGTCTTGGCGTCCGGGAACTCCTTCAGCAGCGCGGCGGGCTGGGCCTGGAAGCCGGTCAGCAGCGAGTAGACGTAGGGGCCGCCTTCGTGGCGCGCCTTGGTCATCAGCGACAGGTCTGGCGGGATCGCGTTGTTGTTCGCTGCGCGCGCGGCCGTGTCGTTGGCGAAGGGCTTGGGGAAGTAGTCGGTCGGCAGGCCCGGACGGGTGTTCGCCTCGCCGGTGGTGGGGTCCACGCCGGGGACCTGGAAGCCCGCCGCGATTGCCTTCACCTGGCCTTCGGAATAGCCCAGCGCCGCTAGGTCGCGGAAGGCGACGTGGCTGAGCGAGTGGCAGGCCGAGCAGACTTCCTTGTAGATCTGGAGGCCGCGCTGCAGCTGCTGCTTGTCGAACTTGCCGAAGGGGCCGTCGCTGGCGAGGTGGAGTTCCTTGGGGTGCAGGTGGAACTCGTGCTCGGCAGTCGCTGCGGGCGGTTCGGTGATCTGCGTGTAGGCGCCCTTGCCGAACGACCACGCCAGCGCGACCGTGAAGAACAGCCCGACGAGGATCGAGAGAATGCGTGCCATGTCTTTCGTCTTTCGTTCTGGCTGGATCAGACGGCCGAAGCCGGGGCGGCGGAAACGTCGAGTACGGCCTCGTCATCCTTGCCGAGCACCGATTCGGTGATCGAGAACGGCAGCGGCAGCGGCTTTTCGATCGCCGAGACCACCGGGATGATGATGAGGAAGTGCGCGAAGTAGTAGAGCGCCGCCAGCTGCGAGATCATCACGTAGGGCTCTGCCGCCGCCGCACCGCCGCAGTAGAACAGCACCAGCATCGCCGGGATCAGGCCGAAGAAGAAGAACTTGCGGTACAGCGGACGGTAGCCGCCCGAACGCACCGGCGACTTGTCGAGCCAGGGCAGGAAGAACCACACCAGGATCGCGCCAAACATGGCGAGCACGCCCATCAGCTTGGCCGGGATGAAGAAGAAGTCCTGCGTGAAGGCGCGGAGGATCGCGTAGAACGGCCAGAAGTACCATTCGGGCACGATGTGCGCGGGCGTGCTCATCGGGTTCGCCGGGATGTAGTTGTCCGGGTGACCGAGCGCGTTGGGGAAGTAGAACACCGCGATCGCAAAGAGGATCGCGAAGACGCCGATCGCCCAGCCGTCCTTGGCGACGTAGAAGGGGTAGAACGGCACCGTGTCCGAGCTGGACTTCACTTCCACGCCGGTCGGGTTCGACGAGCCGGGGATGTGCAGTGCCCAGATGTGCAGGATCACCACGCCCAGGATCACGAAGGGCAGCAGATAGTGCAGCGAGAAGAAGCGGTTGAGCGCGGCGTTGTCAGGCGCGAAACCGCCCAGCAGCCACTGCTGCAACGGCTCGCCCACGAAGGGGATCGCGCCGAACAGGCCGGTGATGACCTTGGCGCCCCAGAAGCTCATCTGGCCCCAGGGAAGCACGTAGCCCATGAAGGCGGTGGCCATCATCAGCAGGAAGATCACCACGCCCAGCAGCCACACCATTTCGCGCGGCGCTTTGTACGAGCCGTAGTAGAAGCCGCGGAAGATGTGGATGTAGATGACGACGAAGAAGGCCGAGGCGCCGTTGGCGTGTGCATAGCGCATCAGCCAGCCCCAGTTCACGTCGCGCACGGTCATCTCGATGGTGTCGAACGCCACGGCGGTATTGGCCGCGTAGTGCATGGCCATGACGATGCCGGTGACGATCTGCAGCACGAGGCAGAGCCCCGCAAGGAAACCGAAGTTCCAGAAATAGTTGAGGTTGCGCGGAACCTCGTAGCCACCACCCACGGCATTGTAGACGAGGCGCGGGATCGGCAGCCTGTCGTCCATCCACTTCATGAAGGGATGCGCGGGGGTGTAGTGCTTTGCCCAGGGAAAGCTCATGTTCTTGATCCTCTCTCTTGGGCTCAGCCGATTTTGACGACGGTGTCGGACGAGAACTCGTACTTCGGCACCTCGAGGTTCTTGGGCGCGGGGCCTTTGCGGATGCGCGCCGCGGTATCGTAGGCGGAACCGTGGCAGGGGCAGAAGTAGCCGCCGAACTCGCCCTTCACTTCACCTTCGCCGGCGCCCAGCGGCACGCAGCCGAGGTGGGTGCACACGCCCATGGTGATGAGCCAGTTCTCCTTGCCCTCCTTGGTGCGCTCCTCCAGCGTCTGGGGATCGCGCAGCGAGGCGACGTCCACCTTGTTGGCGGCCTCGATCTCGTGCGGGGTCAGGTTGCGCACGAAGACGGGCTGCTTGCGGAACACCGCCTTGATCGCCTGTCCGGGCTGGATCGCCGAGATATCGATTTCGGTGGAGGAAGCCGCGAGAACGTCGGCCGATGCCGACATCTGGCTCACGAGCGGGACGACGATCCCGATTCCTGCAACGCCTGCAGCGCTGACTGCGGCGATGTTGATGAAATCGCGCCGCCTTACGCCCTCTGTTTCTGCCATGTTTGCCCTTGCCTTGCTTTCGACAACCCTCTCTGCCGGAGGTGCGGCAGGAGGTCTATCAGACCGAATGGTATCCTGGTATCCCCCGTACCGGTTGCGAGCCATGGGCAAAACCCATGAATCTCCCGGCTTTGGGGCTTCTGTTATACATGAACGTGGCCTGTGCCAACCTTGATTTTGGTCAAGGCAAGCTACTGTAACGGACGGAAGTTAGGGCGATCGGCTTGGCGATACCGGTGATTTCGGGGTGGGACGGTGGTGATGGCGCGTTCGGGCTGCCGAAGCATGGCAGGCCGCAGCGCTCGGCCTCGGGGGGCTTCGACAAGCTCAGCCTGAGCGGGTTAAGGGCCTATCAGTGAGACGCCGATGTTGCGCCCCTGCCTTCGTCATCCTGAACTTGGTTCAAGATCCATCGGGCAGCTGGCGCCGAAGCCGGAAGGCGAAAACCGCACCTTCGATTTAGCCGCTCACGAAATGGGCGATCGGCCTGATGGCCCCTGAAACAAGTTCAGGGTGACGGCGGATTTGGGTAGGAAGCAGCTGCTTTATCCTCCCTGTTCCGTAGGAATGGGGAGGTGGCAGCCCGCAGGGCTGACGGAGGGGTTTCTCCCCCTCACTCGTATAACTTCGTATAATGTATGCTATACGAAGTTATTAC
>NZ_JABXWS010000002.1:0-20561 GCF_015594425.1 Novosphingobium sp. HR1a | reverse complement strand
CGGTACGGCGGCGGACGCGCGCGCGCGCGCGCAGNGTGTCTTCCTCCCCCTCCACCACCGACTTCGTCGGCCGGTCCCCTCCCCATTCCTGCGGAACAGGGAGGATACACAAGGTCCCCAACGCGGCGGAAGCTGCCGCTCGATAAAAAGCAGAAAAACGGGTTCACGCGGAGGCGCAGAGGTGTTGGGTGACGCCGTGAACTCGCTCCCCATTCCAATGGTGAGGAAAACGCACCGATGAAAGGAAAGGCTCGCTGCCGCAAGCGCTACACCTCTGCGCCTCCGCGTGAATCATTCTTCTTCGTCATTGCGAGCGCAGCGAAGCAATGACGGAGGTACGCCCTCAGCCCAGCCCGATCAGCGCAATCTGCCGCCCGTAGCTCAGTTCCCCGCGATGGGTGGCGCGGCGGAAGGAGTAGAACCGCTCGGGCTCGGCATAAGTATCCAGCCGCAGCCCCTCGGGATGCGCGATCCCGGCGAGGCGCAACCGGCATAGCACGTAGCCTTCGAGGTCGAACTGGAAATGCTCGGGCCGCCCTTCGCGGAAGAAACGCGCATTGGGCAGGTCGTCGGCGAGGAAGCGCTCGCGGAACGCTGCGTCCACCTCGTAGGAATCCTGCGCGATGCACGGCCCCACCGCCGCGACGATGCTTTCCCGCCGGGCGCCGAGGGCCTCCATCGCGGCGATGGTGGAATCGGTGACGCCGCCCAGCGCCCCGCGCCAGCCGGCATGGGCCGCGCCGATCACGCCCGCCTCGCGGTCGGCGAAGAGCACCGGCGCGCAGTCGGCCGTGAGGATACCCAGCACCGCGCCGGGCCGGTCGGTGACGATGGCGTCGGCCTTGGGGCGGTCTTCCTCGGACCATGGTTCCCCGCCCAGCACCGCGCAGTCGGCCGAGTGGACCTGATAGACCGTGACCAGCCGCGCGCCGGGCAGCACCGCTTCGGCCGCCCGCGTGCGGTTGCGTTCGACGATGTCGAGATCATCGCCCGAACCGCGCCCGACGTTGAGGCCCGCGACTTCGCCCTCGCTTACCCCGCCCCCGCGGCCGAGGAAGCCGTGGGAGACACCTTCGAGCAGAGTGGCGCGGTTGACTTCGACCGGCTCAGCCAAGGGACTTCGACACCTGCTCGCGCACGTCGCGCGAAAGCTCGGGCAGCGCCGCGATGCGCTCCAGTTCGGCGCGCATCATCGCCGCGCGGACCGGCTCGATCCGGCGCCAGCGGCCGAGCGAGGGCACGAAGCGCGCCGCCGTCTGCGCGTTGATCGGATCGAGACGGCGGATCAGGTCGCCGATCATGCGGTAGCCCTCGCCGCTGGCGTCGTGGAACGCCTTGGGGTTCGCCGCCGCCGCCATGTAGAGCGCGCGCACGCGGTTGGGGTTGGTCATGGTGAAGTCTGCGTGCTGCGCCAGCGCCGCGATGTGCTCCAGCACTTTCGGGTTCAGCGCGCCCGCCTGGAGCGAGAACCACTTGTCGATGACGAGGGCATTGCCTTCGTAACGGTCATGGAAGTCGGCCAGCGCCGTCTCGCGCTCGGGCGCGTCGAGGCTGGCGAGGACCATGAGCGCGCCCTGACGGTCGGTCATGTTGTCGGCCGCCTGGTACTGCGCGAAGGCACGGCTAGCGCCCTCGGCCGGGTCGCCGCAGGCGATCAGCACCAGCGCCTGCGTCTTGATCTTGCGGGCACCGCGCGCGGCCGCCTCGCGCGAATAGGGCACGGCGACGGCGCGGTCGTGGAGCGCCTTAAGCGGACCGGCGAGTTCGCGGCCCAGCCATGCCTTCAGCGCCTCGCGCTCGGCATGGATCGCGCCGGGGTCGGAGACGGGGAGCTGCTCGGCAAGGTAGGTCTCGGCGGGCAGGATCATCAGCTCGCCACGCATCAGGTCGTCGAGCGCCGGGTCGGCGATCACCGAACCGTAAGCCTCGCCGATCGCCGCGCGCCCCTCGGCGCGCGCGGCATCATCGAGCTTGCCAGAGACGGCGGCGACGAGATGCTGGACGACGAGGCCCTGCATCGCCTCGTAGCGGGCGAAGGGATCGTCGTCATGCGCGGCGAGGAACACGAGGTCCGCGCTGTCGCGTTCGAACTCGATCGCCACCGGAGCCGAGAAGCCGCGGTTGATCGACAGCACCGGCGGCTGCATGAAACCGTCGAAGGTGAAGATCTGGCTGTCCTTGTCGAGGACGATCAACTGCTCGCCCGAATGGGTGCCGGTGTCGCGATCGAACAGGGCGACGCGCAAGGGGATGGGCATGGCCTGCTTTTCGGGCTGTCCGGGGGTGGCGGGGACGGTCTGGGTGAGCTTGAGTACCGTTTGGGTGCCGTTGTGTGCCATCTCGGCAGCAACCTGCGGCGTGCCGGCCTGCGAGTACCACAGGCGGAACTGCGTGAGATCGAGCCTGGCGCCATCCTCGATCGCCTTGACGAAATCCTCGCAGGTCGCGGCCTCGCCGTCGTGGCGCTCGAAATAGAGGTCGGTGCCCTGGCGGAACCGTTCGAGGCCCGCCATGGTGCGCATCATGCGGATCACCTCGGCGCCCTTGTTGTAGATCGTCGCGGTGTAGAAGTTGCTGATTTCCTGGAAGGAATCGGGCCGGATCGGATGCGCCAGCGGGCCGGAATCCTCCGGGAACTGGGCAATGCGCAGGACGCGCACGTCCTCGATCCGCTTGACCGCCTCGCTGCCCATGTCTGCGCTGAACAACTGATCGCGGAGGACAGTGAAGCCTTCCTTGAGGCTCAGCTGGAACCAGTCGCGGCAGGTCACGCGGTTGCCCGACCAGTTGTGGAAGTATTCGTGCCCGATCACGCCTTCGACGGCATCGTAATCTCCGTCGGTCGCGGTCTCGGGGTCGGCCAGGACATAGCGCGTGTTGAAGACGTTGAGGCCCTTGTTCTCCATCGCGCCCATGTTGAAATCGGACACGGCGACGATGTTGAACAAGTCCAGATCGTACTCGCGCCCGAACGCTTCCTCGTCCCACTTCATGGAATTGACGAGGGAATCCATCGCATGCTGGGTGCGGTCCTCGTCACCCGGGCGGACCCAGATGTTGAGGTCGACCTTGCGGCCGCCCATGGTGGTGAATTCCGCGTGATTGGCGACGAGGTCACCCGCCACCAGCGCGAAGAGGTAGCTCGGCTTGGGCCAGGGATCGTGCCATTCGGCCCAATGCGTGCCGTCCTCGCCCTCGCCGCTGGCGGTGCAGTTGCCGTTGGCGAGGAGGATGGGGAACTGCGCCTTCTCGCCGCTCATCCGCATTGTGTAGGTGGAGAGCACGTCGGGCCGGTCGGGGAAGAATGTGATGCGGCGGAAACCCTCCGCCTCGCACTGGGTGCAAAGCATCCCGTTCGAGGCATAGAGGCCCATGAGCTGGCTGTTCGCGGCGGGATTGAGCGCGGTTTCGACCTCGACTGCATGCGCCTCGCCGTTCAGTTCGACGAGCAGGTCGGAGCCGTCGAGGCGCCAGTCGTTGACGTCAAGCCCGTCCACCCGGACCGCCAGCGGGGCGATCTGGTCGCCATTGAGGCGCAGCGTCGAAGCGCCGCTTCCTGCGGGATTGCGCGCGACCGAGAGCTTGGCGACGACCTTAGTGGCGTCGAGGCCGAGGCGGAAATCCAGCGCGACCTCAGGCACCAGCCATGCGGGCGGCAGGTAATCCTCGCGCCGGATCACCGGAGGCGCGGCGGGCGGCGGCGCGGCATCCGCCACTTGAGTGTTCTCGGCGGGCTCGGAGGGTCTGCTGGCGATGTCCATGCCTGTTACTTAGAGGCTCGGCGGCCGATTGCCAGCGGGGGATTCGTCATTGGCGATCCGCCCACCCCCAACCCCTCCCGCAAGCGGGAGGGGAGCGAGACTTGCGAAGCCGCAGGCTGAGTTAGTCGCAGCGGGGTGGGCATCGCGCGCTACCTTCGCTAGCTATGGACCATGCGCCGCCTGTTCATCTTCGGTCTCGGCTATACGGCCGGTTTCATCGCCTCACTGTTCGAGGCGCACGGGTGGGAAGTGGTCTCGACCGGCAGCGTAGGCACGCTCGCCTTCGATGACGAAGGCAGTGTGCGCCTTGCTCTGGCGGATGCCGATCACGTGCTCTCCTCGGTCCCGCCGGGACGCGAGGGGCGGGGCGAACCGCTGGACTTCGTGCTCGAGCGCTATGGCAATGCGCTAAGGGGCAAGGCGCTGTCGTACTTGTCCTCCACCGGCGTCTACGGCGATACCGCCGGCGCGTGGGTGGACGAGAGCGCGCCCACAGTCTCCGGGGTCGGCACCGGCCGCCGCACGGCGCGGGCCGAAGCCGATGCGGCATGGCTGGCGCTGGGCGCGCGGGTCTATCGCCTTCCGGGGATCTACGGCCCCGGCCGCTCGATACTGGAACGGCTGGCGCTGGGCCGCGCGCATCGGATCGACATGCCCGATCAGGTCTTCAGCCGCGTCCATGTCGAGGACATCGCGGCCGGGGTGCTGGCCGGGATCGAGGCGGAGCCGGGCGCCTACAACCTCGCCGACGACCTGCCCTGCGCGCAGAACCGGCTGGTGGAGGAAGCCTGCCGCCTTACCGGGGCTCCGCTGCCGCCGCTGCAGCGGCTCGATGAGGCCGATCTCTCGCCGATGGCGCGGGCGTTCTATGCGGAGAACCGGCGCGTCGCGAACGGCAGGGCAAAGCGCGTGCTCGGCTGGCGGCCGCGCTATCCCACTTATGTCGAGGGCCTAGCCGCGCTTGCGCGCCGCCAGCGCGATCACTAGCCCCGCCAGCGCCAGCACCGCGCCGCCGGCGGCAAGGCCGGTCCAGCGATAGCCTTCGAACAGGGTCGAGAGTCCCATCGCCACCACCGGCACCGCAACGCCGTTGTAGGCCGCGCGGCCAGGCCCGAGTTCGCGGATCAGCATGAAGTAGAGCGGGAAGGTCACCACCGAGCCGGCAATCGCCAGATAGGCGATCCCGGCGAGGTATTCCCAGCGCGTCTCCATCACCGGCGCGCCGACGGTGGCAAGGCTCCAGCAGGCGTCGATCGCGGCGCCCAGCAGCATGGCCCATGCCAGCATCGGCACCATCGGCTGCGCGCGGCCGACGCTCGTGCCCTGCAGGATGTTGGCGGTGGAGGCGCTGAGGATGCCCGCGCAAGTCATCAGCACGCCGAGCGCGACGCGGCCCTCGGGCGGGGCGCTGCGGTATTCGTGGACCATCAGAAGCGCGATGCCCGCGATCGCCACCAGCGAGCCCGCGACGAAGCCCGGCGTCACCTTCTGGCCGAGGAATATCCGCGCCAGCACCGCATTGGGCAGCATCAGCAGCGCGTAGCAGACAGCGACCAGCCCCGAGGTCAGGTGGATCTCGGCCTGGTAGACGAACTGGAAGTTGCACACGAACTGACTCAGCCCGACCAGCAGCGCCAGCCCCATCCCCTGCCGCGAAAGGCGCAGGCTGTCGCGCCGCAGCAGCGCCAGCGCCAGCATTCCCGCGCCCGCCAGCGCGAAGCGGTACGTGATCGACCATGTCGGCGGCACCGATCCGACCTGATCCTTGATCACCAGCCAGGTCGAGCCCCAGATCGCCGTGACGACGAGGAAGGCGAAGATCACCTTGCCTCGGGAAGCGGGCTCCTGCGCCTCGGTCACAGCCCGGCCAATGCCCTGGCGAGAGCGGAGACGTGCGCGTCCTTCGCGTCCCACGACGTCACCAGCCGCGCGGCATCGGCGCCCCAGTCGTAGAAGGCGAAGCCTTGCGCACGCAGCGCCTCACGCTCGGCGGCGGTGCAGGTGAGGAAGATCTCGTTGGCCTCTACCGGATGGAGCAGGCGGCCCGGCGCGGCAGCGGCGATTTCGGCGGCGGCGGCATTGGCGGCGCGCGCGTTGCCCAGCCACAAGCCGCCCTCCAGCATCGCGAGGATCTGCGCGGCCATGAAGCGGCCCTTGGACTGCAGGTGCCCGGCGCGCTTGCGGCGGTAGCGGATCGTGCGCGCGGCCTCGACGTCGAAGAAGACGATGGCCTCCGCGCCCATGCCGCCGTTCTTGACGAAGCCGAAGCTCAGCGCATCGACCGCGCCTGCGGCCTCGGCGGGAGAGCAGCCCAGATACGCCGTCGCATTGCCGAAGCGCGCGCCGTCCATGTGCAGGCCAAGGCCGCGCGCCTGCGCGAAAGAGGCGATCGCGGCGACTTCCTCGGGACGGTAGACGCAGCCATACTCGCTCGCCTGCGTGATCGAGATCGCATGGGGCTGGACCTGATGGACGTCGTCGCGGATCGGATCAATCACGGCGGCGAGGGTTTCCGGCGTGACCTTGGCGCTGGCCCCGTCCGCCAGCAGCAGCTTGGCGCCGTGAAGGAAGAAGCCCGGCGCGCCCGCCTCGTCCATCTCGATATGCGCCTCGCGGTGGCAGACGACGGCGCCGTGCGGTGGCACCATGGCGGCGAGGGCAAGGCAGTTGGCGGCGGTCCCGCTCGCCACCCACAGCACCGCGCACTCGCGCCCGAACAGCGCCGAGAACGTGGCGTCGAGGCGCTGGCTCAGCGCGTCGTTGTCATAGGGCGCGTCGGGCGCATCGGCGGCCATCATCGCCTTCCAGACGGCGGGATGGACGGCGGCGGCATTGTCGGACGTGAACTGCATGGCCATATGCCCTGTGAGCGCGCGCACGCCCCGTCAAGCGCGCAACGAGGAGAACCGCCCCATGGTCGGCGTCACCATTACCAAGCACGAGTTCGGCTCGGCCGGAGAGTACCACGCCCACGTCGCGGACAGCGAGCATATCGGCCGCCTGACATGGACCGAACGCGGCCTGGTACGCTCTGCCGATCACACACTGGTCCCCGAGGCGATCGGCGGGCGCGGCGTCGCGATGCGGCTGGTCGAGGCGATGGTCGCCGATGCGCGCGAGAACCACTTCAAGATCGAGCCGGCATGCAGCTACGTCGCGGTGGCGTTCAAGCGGCATCCGGAATGGGCGGACGTGAAGGCGTAAATATATAGGTGCCCCGCCTCGGGGGCTTCGACAAGCTCAGCCTGAGCGGGTTGGGAGGTTTGCACCACCCCCGCTCACCCTGAGCTTGTCGAAGGGTCAGGCACAGCTTGTCGAAGCCCCCGAGGCGGGGCGCATTAAGTCGGGGACGACGTAGCGTCCCACCCGCCCGCCAGAAACCGCGTAGCCAGCCCGGCGAGGAAGGCCGAGCCGCGCGGCATCACGCTTTCGTCGACCATCATACGCGTCGAATGGATGCCGCAGCACTGCCGCCAGTCCGCGCCTTCGTGGCTGACGCCGAGGAAGAACATCGCGCCGGGCACTTTCTCCAGCAGATAGGCGAAGTCCTCCGCTCCCATGATCGGGTCGGCGAGGCGCAGGAACGCCGCCTCGCCCAGCAGGTCATGGGCGACGGCCTCGCCAAAATCGACGGCGCTGGGGTCGCACAGGGTCACCGGGAAGCCCTCGATCACCTCGACCTCTGCCTTGAGCCCGTGCGCGCCCGCGATCCCGGCGGCGAGCAGCGGCAGTTCGTCCTTCAGCCGCGCGCGGTTGGCGGCGGAAAGCGTGCGCATGGTGCCGGTCATGGTCGCGGTGTCGGGGATGACGTTGTGAGCGGTGCCCGCTTCGATCTTCGAGATCGTGACGACGACGGGATCGAACACGCTGAACCGGCGCGCCACCATGGTCTGGATGGCGCCGACGATCTCGCAGGCGATCGGCACCGGGTCCATCGTATCGTGCGGCATCGAGGCATGGCCGCCGCGCCCGGTCACGGTGATCCTGAGCTGGTCCGCCGCCGCCAGCAGAGCGCCCGCGCGCCCGCCGATCAGGCCGTGGGGCGCATTGGGCATGACGTGGAGCGCAAAGGCCGCGTCAGGCAGCGGCCGGTCGAAGCCCTCGCCGCCGAGCAGGCCGTCCTCCAGCATGAAGCGGGCACCGTGGTAGCCTTCCTCGCCGGGCTGGAACATGAAGCGGACCTCGCCCGCCAGCCGGTCGGCCTGCGCGCAGAGCAGCTGCGCGGCCCCGGCAAGCATGGCGACGTGGGTGTCGTGGCCGCAGGCGTGCATGACGCCGGGTATGATGGAGGCGAAGTCCAGCCCGGTTTCCTCGGGCATCGGCAGCGCGTCCATGTCGCCGCGCAGCAGCACCGAGCGGCCCTCTCCCGCGCCGCCCCTGAGCGTCGCGACGAGGCCGGTGGTGGACGGCCCTTCCGCCCATTCGAGGGGCAGGTGCGCCAGCGCCTCGCGGATCTTGTCGCGCGTCTTCGGGGTGTGGAGGCCGATTTCGGGCTCGGCGTGGATCGCACGGCGCAAGGCGACGATGCTGTCGGAAAGGGCGGCGGCTTCGGCAACGAGGGTCATGCCGCGCATGATACGCGCGGACGCTTCGCTGTCGAGCCGGGGGTTACTCCTCCGGCCCGACCTCGACGTCGTCGGGCAGGCCTACCATGATCTTGCCCGCATCGACCTGACGCAGCGTATGCCACGCCATCACGCCCATGGCGACGTAGGAGGTCGCCCCCGCCAGCGCCACGGCCCAGGCCGCGCCGCTCGGGCCGATGGGGATGAACTGCCACAGGCCCACGCCCAGCGCCGCCAGCGCGATCAGGCGCGCGACGAGCGACTGGCGCGCCTTGCCGGTCGAGTGCAGCACCGGCTCGAACGCCACGCTGGCAAGGTCGAAGCTGGCGGCCACGGCCAGCGGGATGAGGATCGAGGCGCCGCTTTCGAAGGCATCGCCGCCGATCATCGCCAGCAGCTGCTCGCCGAGGAAGTACGCGACCGCCACCACGGCAAGGCCCGCACCGCCCGCGATCAGGCTGGTCTGGAGCGCCAGCTTGCGGAATTCCTCGGCCTTGGAGGCGACGCGGACGCGGGCCACTTCGGCATAGACCGAGCGAGTCAGCAGCGTGGAAAGCTTGCTCAGCGCCTGCGACAGCTGCGAGGCGAGGCGGTAGAGGCCCGCCGCCTTGGTGCCGACCCAGCCGCCGACGACCAGCAGCGGGCCGTTCTTCATGGCCGCATCGATGGCCGAGCCCATGTAGGTGACGAAGAAGAACTGGGTGACGCCCGGGTTCTCCCGGATCGCGCGGCGCAGCTGGAAGAGGTAGGAAATCCGCACCGCCTGCGGGCTGAGGCGGCGGGCCATGGTCCAGTAGAGGATGGCCTCGAGAATATCGATTGCGGCCCAGGCCGCCAGGAACCGGCCGACGGTCGGCCCGGTGAACCAGATGATCAGCGCGGCGACGAGGCGCCCGCTCGGCACGATCGCCTCGACATAGACGGCCATATCGAACCGGTTGAGCGCGCGCACGATCCCGGTCGGGGCTGAAACCAGCGCCCAGAGCGAGCCGACGCAGTACCAGAACGCGATATGGATGAAGCTGGGGTTGAGTTCGAGCAGATGCGCGAAGCCGAAGATCAGGATCGCCGCCAGCCCGCAGCCGAGAATCGCACCGACCGCATCGATCACCCCGCACAGCATGCCGAGGCGGCCGAACTTCTCCCAGTCCTTCGCGTGGACATGCTCCGACCCGTAGCGCACGACGACTCGCCAGGTCTGGAAGCCTGCGAGCGAGGTCAGCGCCTGCGCGGTGCCGAAGATCAGCGAGAAGTGGCCGAAATCCTTGAGGCCGAGGGTGCGCGTCTGGATGGCGAGGTACGCCAGGCCGCAAATCGCGCCGAAGCCCTTGCCGCCGAGCAGCCAGGCGGTGTTCTGGAGTATCCGCCCTAGCGGAGATGCACTCTCCTGGCGGTAGCGTTTGGCGGACATTGGCTCGCATTTGGACGAGGGGGCTGTCAGTTGCAAGGGTGGGCTCGCTCTTCTTGTACGTATGGCCGGCTCGGATCGCCCCGCCAGAGCTTTCCCTTTCGCAGTGCAGTCGCTAGATGCCCCCTTCCCCCAAGCAGACTGAATGACACATGATCGAACACGCCATCCTCCTCAGCGCCGGCCAGGGCTCACGCCTGCTCCCCCTCACGGCCGAGCGTCCCAAGTGCCTGATCGACTTCTCCGGCCGCTCGCTGATCGAGTGGCAGATCGAGATGCTGGCGCGCGGCGGGGTCAAGCGGATCGACGTGGTCACCGGCTTCATGACCGACATGCTGGAGGAGCACCTCAATTCCATCCGTGACCCGCGCGTGGAAATCACGGTGCGATTCAATCCCTTCTTCAAGGTGGCCGACAACCTCGGCTCGTGCTGGATCGCGCGCGAGGCGATGCGCGGTGACTTCCTGATCCTCAACGGCGACACGCTGGTGTCGGAGGAGATCGTGCGCACGGTCCAGCAGGGCGCGGCCGGTCCCGACGGCAAGCCCTGGCCGATCACCGTGACGGTGGACGTCAAGGCGGACGGCTACGACAGCGACGACATGAAGGTGGAACGCAGCCCCGAAGGCCGCCTGATCCACATCGGCAAGACGCTGACGGCGGCGCAGTCCAATTCCGAATCGATCGGCTTCCTCGCATTCCGGGGCGAAGGCGCGGACCTGTTCCGCGAGACCGTGCGCCAGGCCATGCGCACGCCCGAGGGCGTCCAGCACTGGTATCTGAAGGTGATCGATTCGATCGCGCCCACCGGCAAGGTCGGCACTGTTTCGATCGAGGGGCTGGACTGGGCCGAGGTGGACTTCCTCAACGACATCGAGATCGCGACGAAGCTGACCGATACGTGGTGAGCGGTCCGAACGTTATTCGGTTCTGAGAATACAATTTTTGTCATCCCCGCGAAGGCAGGGACCCATCTGATGCCTGTGCAACATGCGATGTCAGAAGATGGGTTCCCGCCTTCGCGGGAATGACGATGATTACTAGCTCAACTGCAGGTCTGCAGGACGGAGTGGGCATCAGCCCTCGAAAAGCCCCTTCAGCCAAGCCACCAGCGCATCGAGATCCGCCCCCTCCAGCGCCACCGCATGGCCAAGGTCCGGCACCTTGGGCCAGCCGCAGTCGACGAACTCGCGCCCCTGCCACTCGCGCGCGCCTTCGTAGCGGGGGATGACGTGGAAGTGGACGTGCGGGTCCACCATCATCAGCATCAGGTAGTTGAGCTTGGCATAGCCGACCGCCTTGCCCAGCGCCGCCTCGATGGCGCCAGTCGCGCGCTTCAGTTCGGCATGCGCCTCGGCCGGAAGGTCGCCGAAGGCGGTGACATCGCTCTTCGCCGCCAGCACCAGTGAGCCGAGCGTCGGCTGCGCGGGCCGCGCGAGCACGACCCAGTGGTCGAACTCGGCCACCAGCGTCGCGGGCCAGCCGAACTTCTGGATTGTAGTGTTCACACGCGCCGCGTTCATAATCTTCAGCCTTCCGCCAGCCAGGAGGTGATCGTGCCACCGCGCGCCCGCACGATCCATGCCTGCGCCAGCCGCACCGCGTGGATCAGGCACGACAGGGCCGTCCACCAGGCTACCGCGATCAGGCCGAGGTCGGGGCGCGAGAACACCATCGCCGCGAACAGGATCACCATGTTCGGATTGCGCCGCGCGGTGATCAGGCGGAACTTGCTGTCGAACGGCCGCCACACGTGGATGTGCATTCCGGCAAACCGGATGAACGCCCCTTCGATCAGGCGCTGGACTACATAGCCGCCCTGGATGGCCACCTGGACCCACCAGAACGTCGCGGTATCGTAGGACATCCCCCAGTACGCGAGGCCCGTCGCCCAGAACCACCACCAGAACGGCGGATGAACAAGGTCCATGCCGTGGTCGAACACGTTGCCCCAGGCCGAGGAGGTGATCGTGCAGCGCGCCAGCTTGCCGTCCACGGTGTCGAGCACCATGAACACGAGGCCCAGCGCCATGCCAAGCCAGTAATGGCCGTAAGCAAAGAGCACGGTGGCGATTACGCAGAACACCGCGCCGACGGTCGTGACCATGTTCGGCGTCACACCCAGCTTCGCGCAGATCCGCGTCAGCACCAGCGCCCATTCCGGCCAGAGGTACTTGGTCAACACGTCGGTCACGCCCTTGTAGGCGCCGAAGTAGCTCGCGCGCTCGATCGGCCGCAGCGTCGCGGGGGTCAGCGCCATCAGGAACGGCGTCTCGCGCTTGCGAAGCTGCTTGTTCTCGATGGTCGGGCCGTCTTCATAGGCGACGACCTCGAACCCGGTCGAGTCGACCAACGGCAGGCCCGCCGCCATGGCAGCCGCGACTCGCGCCGCCTGATGTGCATCCGCAGCATGGGCAAGTGCCGGAACACCGCCCAAAGTCAGCACCGTGCCCTGCCGTCCGGTGATGTTTCCGAACCACGCCGGGTCCCACGCAAACGCTGCGTTGGAAAGTATCGCCGGGCCTTCGGGCACGCCGTCGACGGGCTCGAGCCCGGCGGCGCGGGCGATCCGACCGACCCGCACCGAAGGGCTCAGGCCCCACAGCTTCACGGGATTTTCACCGATCGTGACGACCGGCAGCACTTGCGTATTGTGGACCATGGACCGCCACGTAGTGCCTCGCGGACCGGGTGACAATCTCAGGCGCCTTGGTTCGGCCACAAGCGTGTCGATACGGTAACAAGCGCCATTAAACTGTAACCCAAATGTGTCAGAGCATATTTCTGGGTGATTTTCCGAGCTAGCGATACTACATGGTACGCCGTGCACGGAAGTATTCACACCTTCGAGACGCTGCCGATCTTCGGCGAGCTTGGTCGCCGCGACGGCGCGCGCACGGTTCGCCCGGCTCGCCGCGGCCGTGCGGTCCCGCTGGTCGGCATCGTCCGCAACCCGCGCAGCCACCGCAACATGGGCATCAAGCCCGAGATGGCGGATTGCTCCAACATCCTGACGCAGACCCCCTCCACGCGTGAGGAACTGCACTACACGCTGGCTGAGTTCGCCCGGCGCGGCATCGACTATCTCGTGGTCGACGGCGGCGACGGCACCGTGCGTGACGTGCTTTCGGCGGGCGCGGACATCTTTGGGAACGATTGGCCCACATTCATCGTACTGCCCAAGGGCAAGACGAACGCGCTGGCGGTCGATCTTGGTCTGCCCAACAAGTGGTCGCTGGCCGAAGCGCTGGCTTCCGCCCATCGCGGCCGGACCATCTCGCGCAGCCCGCTGCGGATTTCCCCGGCGGACGGCACCGCGCGCTGCGTGCAGGGCTTCATTCTGGGCACCGGCGCCTTCTCGCTCGCGACCGAGGCCGGGCAGGAGGCGCACCGCCGCGGCCTGTTCAACAGCTTCGCGGTCGGCCTCACCATTCTCTGGGGCGTGCTGCAGACCTTGTTCGGCGGGGCCGGCAACGCCTGGCGCGCCTGTACGCCGACCCGTATCGTCGATCGCCGCACCGGCCAGCACCTGCCTTACATGGGCAAGGGCAGTGCGGACGAGCGCTACCTGACCATCGCCACCACCTTCGAGCGGTTTCCGCTCGGCGCAAAGCCCTTCGGGCGCAATCCGGCGCCGGGACTCAAGCTGGCGGTGATGGACTGGCCGATCCGCTGGCTGGTGGCGCTGCTGCCCGCGATGATGTTCGGCTTCAACCTCAAGCTGTTCGCCCGCAAGGGTGCTCACCGCGTGAGCGCCAGCGAGGTCGACATGGACATCGGCGGCACCTTCATCCTCGACGGAGAGGCTTTCCCGGCCGGTCGCTACGTGCTCGAGGAAGGGCCGCAGATCAATTTCGTCGTCCCCTGACGCCGGACCGCCGGGTTTCCAACTGGCGCCTTGTAATTGCGGCTGGCCTGTCCGATTGACGCGGCAATGATCGCGCATTCCCCTCTCGATGACCGCATCGCCTCCGCCCTGACGCGCGAGGTCGTGCCCGAAGTGCGCGCCTTCGCCGGGAAACTGGCCCAGGCGGCGGATGCGCTGGGCGTGCTGTTCTACGGATCGAACCTGCGCACCGGATCGCTGGAGGGCGTGCTGGACTTCTACGTCCTGCTGCCAGGCGCTCAGGTCGAGCGGATCTGGCCGCGCGTGAGCTATCACGAATGGACGCACGACGGTGTTCCGTTGCGCGCCAAGGTCGCGACGATGGCGCTGGAGACCTTCCGCGCCGCCGCAGCCGGAGAGCGCATCGATACCACCATCTGGGCACGCTTCGTTCAGCCGAGCGCTCTCGCCTGGCAGCGCGACGCGGCCGTCGGCGCCGCGATCGCGCAAGCCGTCGCAGGCGCCGCCCGCACGGCGGCGCGCCTCGCCGTAGCGCTGGGGCCTGACGCGGGAACGCCCGAGGACTACTGGCGCGCCTTGTTCCGCGCGACTTACGCCGCCGAATTCCGCGTCGAGAAGGCGGGCCGGGAAGACTCGATCCTCGCCGCCAACCGTGCCCATTTCGACGGACTGCTGCCGCTGGCGCTCGGCGCCGCCGGGATCGCCGTCACGCAGGAGGGCGGCCGCCTGCGCCCCACCCTCCCCGCCAACGAACGGGCGCGCATCCTGTCGTGGTGGGCGCGGCGCCGGCGGCTGGGCAAGCCCTACAATGTTTTGCGGCTCCTCAAGGCATCGACCACCTTCGAAGGCGCGGCCCGCTACGCCGCCTGGAAGATCGAGCGCCACACCGGCGTCCCCGTAAAGATCACCCCTTGGCGCGAGCGACATCCGATCCTCGCCGCCCCCGGCGTGCTCTGGCAGGTCTGGCGCGGCAAGCGGGAGAAGACCGCATGAACGCCCTGATCCTCGCCGGATCGCGCCCCGGCGCGCCCGACCCCGTCGCCGAGGCCGAAGGCGTCGCGCACAAGTCGCTGGTCGAGATAGCGGGCAAGCCAATGCTCGCCCACGTCGTCGTCGCACTGCGCGAGGCCGGGATCGCACGGATCGCCGTCTCCGCCAGCGATCCGCACGTGCGCGATCTCGCCGCGGAACTCGGCTGCGAGGTGCTCGCCACAGGCACCGGTCCCAGCGCCAGCGTTGCCATCGGGCTGGAGACACTCGGCGCGCCATTGCTGATCACCACCAGCGACCATGCGCTGCTGAAGCCCGAGTGGGTCCGGGATTTCCTCGCCGACACGCCGGAAGGCAGCGACGTCGCCATCCTCCTCGCCCGGCGCGAGGCGATCGAGGCGGCGATGCCCGGCAGCCGCCGGACATATCTGCGCTTCGCCGACGGCCACTGGTCGGGCTGCAACCTGTTCCTGCTGGCGAGCCCTCGCGCGGGCCTTGCGATCGACACCTGGAAGATGGTCGAGGCAGACCGCAAGCGCCCCTGGCGCATCGCCGCGCGGCTGGGGATCGGCATGCTCATCGGCTATGCGCTCGGCCGCCTGACCTTGAGCGACGCGATCGGACGGCTGGGCCGCAGGATCGGCGTCACCGCCAGCCTCGTCGCCGCACGCGACGGGCTCGCGGCGGTAGACGTGGACAAACCTTCGGACCTCGCGGATGCGCGGGCGATCCTGTCTGCGCGGGCAAGCAGCAATTTAAAGCACTGACGGGGCGGGCGCAGCGCTGAAAGGCGCGCACAGCGTTTCAAACCATTGCCCGAAGCGCCGACCCGCAACTCGATGCGCGGCCATTCGTTTCCCTTACGCCCCATGTTTGATCCCGGTCATGGAAATCCCACCGCCACGGGTTAGCCTGAGGATGCCTAAGAGGGAGAACGACCATGCGCTCGATACTCGTCAACGCCGACCGCAAGCCGGGCAGCGATGCCCGCCTCCAGACCGCCGTGGACATCGCCCGACGCGAGAACGGCCACGTTACCGTGCTCGTCGACACCCCCGTCTCGCGCTACATCGCGATGGACCCGATGGGCGGCAGCTACGTGATCTCCGAAGCGCTCGACAAGGCGCTGGAGGCCGACGACGAAGTCGCCGCCGCCGCCGAGACCCGCCTCGCGGACGCGGGCGTGCCTTTCGAGGTGATCCGCTGCGAGGACGACCCCGTCACCGCCTTCGCCTATGCCGCCCGCCTTGCCGACCTCATCGTCGTCTCGCGCTCGGGTGGGCTTGCCGGAGACCTTGCCCTGCGCGCCCGCGCGCCGGTGCTCGCGCTGGCGGAAACCCCGCTCAAGGTGCCGGTCGGGACTGCCTGCATCGGCTGGGACGGCGGGGAGCAGGCCGCCGCTGCCCTGCGCGCCGCCGCGCCGCTGCTGGCGCAATGCTCCAGCGTGAAGCTGATCTGCGTGGTCGAGAAGGAAGGCGGCTTCCCCGCCACCGATGCCCTGCGCTACCTCTCGCGCCACGGCGTCAACGCCGAACTGGAGGAGCATGAGCGCGTCCACTCGACTCAGGAGACGCTGGCCGCCGCTGCGCAAGGGGCGGACCTCCTCGTCATGGGCGCCTACGGCAAGAATCGCGTGCGCGAGTTCCTGTTCGGCGGCGTGACCGAGTTCTTCCTCAAGGAGGAAACCGCGCCCGCCCTGCTCCTCGCGCACTGATCAGCGCCCGACATAATACCGTACGGCGCCGCCCCGAAAGGGTGCGGCGCCGCAATTTTATGGCGATTCCGAGTGACATGCTGACCTTGGCAAGCACTTGACGCGTTGCAGCAGGCAAAGGATTGCAGCCCATCGCCCCAGCGTTGCGCGCTCACGTAAGCGTAAAGATGAATCTGAAGGTCGGTTCATTATCATACATGGCGGAAACCCTGACATTTCGTTCAGAAAAGCGCCTCTCGTGCAGCATTACGCAACCTTGGTTCACATTTTCGCAACACGACCTATCCTTTTCGCACTTGCACAAAAGCCGATTCGGCGGCATACAGATAGTGCCTTTCAGGCATCCTCTCCCAAAACTTCTACGGCCTGGTCGGAAACGACCGGGCCTTTTTTCTTGTCCGGGTAATGCGCGAATTCCGCCACTCGGAAAGGGAACACGCGCGCATCGTACGGGTTCGAATTGCATTCCCCGGTGGCGATACCCAGCTATCCTCCACCGACCGGTCGATCAGCAGATGACCGGGATCGGGATCGAGGAAGGAACACCCCGCACATGGCGGATACCGAAACCAAGACCGAAGACCGCACCATAAAGCTGCAGGTCGCCGCCGCTCGTCAGGAAGAGAGCGGCCAGGGCATCGCCCGCCTGTCTCGCGCCGCATTGGGCGAGATCGGCGCCATGGAAGGCGACGTGCTCGAAATCACCGGCAAGGCCGTGACCGTGGCCCGCGCCGTACTCGCCTACGACGAGGACGAGGGCCTCAGCGTCATCCGCCTCGACGGCCTCCAGCGCGGCAATGCCGAAGTCGGCTCCGGCGACCACGTCACCATCCGCAAGGCCGAATCGCGCCCCGCCCAGCGCGTCGTCTTCGCGCCCGCGCAGAAGGACATGCGCCTGCAGGGTCCGTCCGCCGCGCTCAAGCGCAACTTCTTCCAGCGCCCCATGGTGCAGGGAGACCTCGTCGCCACCACCGGCCAGCAGCAGGTCGCGGACATCCCGCCCCAGCTGCGCCGCATGTTCAACGCGCCCGCCTATGCGCTGACACAGATCCGCCTCAACGTCGTCTCCACAACCCCGCGCGGCATCGTCCACATCGACGAGAACACCGAAGTCGAACTGCGCGAGGTCTTCGAGGAAGCCCACGACGCGCGCGGCGACGTCAACTACGACGATGTCGGCGGCATGAGCGACACCATCCGCCAGCTGCGCGAGATGGTCGAACTGCCGCTGCGCTACCCCGAACTGTTCACTCGCCTCGGCGTCGCCCCGCCCAAGGGCGTCCTGCTCCACGGCCCGCCGGGGACCGGCAAGACGCGCCTGGCGCAGGCCGTCGCCAACGAGAGCGAGGCCAGCTTCTTCTCGATCAACGGCCCCGAGATCATGGGCTCCGGCTATGGCGAGAGCGAGAAGCACCTGCGCGAGATCTTCGAGGAGGCGACCAAGTCCGCCCCCGCGATCGTCTTCATAGACGAGATCGACTCGATCGCCCCCAAGCGCGACCAGGTCCACGGCGAAGCGGAAAAGCGCCTCGTCGCCCAGCTGCTCACGCTGATGGACGGCCTCAACAGCCGCGCCCACGTGGTCGTGATCGCCGCCACCAACCGCCCCGACGCCATCGACGAGGCCCTGCGCCGCCCCGGCCGCTTCGACCGCGAGATCGTCATCGGCGTGCCCGACGAGAAGGGCCGCCGCGAGATCCTCGGCATCCACACGCGCGGCATGCCGCTGAGCGAGCGCGTGGACCTGAACGAGCTGGCCCGCACCACCCACGGCTTCGTCGGCGCCGACCTTGCCGCCCTCGCCCGCGAGGCCGCGATCGAGGCGGTGCGCCGCATCATGCCCAAGCTCGACCTCGAGGCGCGCACCATCCCCGCCGAAGTGCTCGACAACCTGCAGGTCTACCGCGAGGACTTCCTCGCCGCCCTCAAGCGCGTCCAGCCCTCCGCCATGCGCGAGGTCATGGTGCAGGTGCCGAACATCGGCTGGGCCGACATCGGCGGCCTGGACGAGGCACAGATCAAGCTCAAGGAAGGCATCGAACTGCCGCTGAAGAACCCCGAGGCGTTCCACAAGCTGGGCATCCGCCCGGCCAAGGGCTTCCTCCTCTACGGCCCGCCCGGCACCGGCAAGACCCTGCTGGCCAAGGCGGTGGCGAAAGAGGCCGAGGCGAACTTCATCTCGATCAAGTCGTCCGACCTGCTCAGCAAGTGGTACGGCGAAAGCGAACAGCAGATCGCCAAGCTGTTCGCCCGCGCGCGTCAGGTGGCCCCCTGCGTGATCTTCATCGACGAGATCGACAGCCTCGTCCCCGCCCGCGGCATGGGCGGTGGCGGCAGCGAACCGCAAGTCACCGCCCGGGTGGTCAACACCATCCTCGCCGAGATGGACGGGATGGAGGAACTGCAGTCGGTCGTCCTCGTCGGCGCCACCAACCGCCCGGCACTGGTCGACCCCGCCCTCCTGCGCCCCGGCCGCTTCGACGAACTGGTCTACGTCGGCACCCCCGACGCCCCGGGCCGCGAACACATCCTCGGCATCCACACCGGCAAGATGCCGCTGGCCGACGACGTACGCCTGGGCGAGATCGCCGACCGCACCGAACGCTTCACCGGCGCGGACCTGGAGGACGTCGTCCGCCGCGCCGGCCTCATCGCCATCCGCAAACGCGGCGCGAGCGTGGAAGAAGTGACGATGCAGGACTTCGAGGAAGCCCTCGAAGACAGCCGCGCCACCGTGACCGAAGCCATGGAAGACGAATACCAGCGCATGAAAGGCGAACTGAAAAAGCGCGCCATGGAAGTGACGCCGATCGGCTTCATCGCCCCGGGCATGGTGGAAAGCACACGCGAACGGAAGCACTGAGGACAAGGGGTGGGGCGCGGGATTTCCCGCGTCACCACCCCACCTCGCCGCTGTTTCTTGCCTCCACCCTCGCCGCTGTTTCCCCCACCCTCGTCATTGCGAGCGTAGCGAAGCAATCCAGAGCGGCTTGAACCCACGCTCGCGATACGAACCTTCAGCCAAAGCAAAAGCCCGGTCCGTTGCGGCCGGGCTTTTGTCGTTTCAGGCAGGGAACAAGGGAGAAGAGAAAATGCGAGGGCCATCGCCCTCGCGCTCCCGGGAATTGGCGACGTTGCGCCAGATAGGGACCGCCTCCAAAATCGCAGGTGCTCACCACCCTTCCAAGGGCCGGCCGCAGCGTTAGCTGCGGCCGGGATGGATTAGTCACTCGTCATCGTCGACGAGCCAGCAGAACGCACGCTTGCCATACTGCTTGGCATATACGCGCGTTCCATCTGGCAACGTCTTCCACGGGCGACACACCCACCGCTTCCCGCGGGGAGGTGGCGACATGAAAGCCTCCAAAATGGGGCCCGATGTTCTTTGCGTCCAGAAACTCGTTGTGCTAAGGCACAAGCTGCTAAGCCGAGCTTTGGATCGCGCACCGACTCAGGGGCCGCGTTCTGAGCAGGAAAACTGAAGGGGTCCAGATTACCAGTCTGGGCCCCTTTATCCCATTAAGCTGCCTCCAACACTGCTTCGACCCATTTGTGGTCGTGAGCGTGGTTATGCGTGAAACTGACAGGCCGATCCGGCCCCTCGTCGAGATCTGCCAGATTCGACGGCATCTCAAGAATGAGCTGCGCAAATGTGGCTGGCTCGCTAATGGCAAGAAGGGTATTAATTCTCAGAAGCCGATCTTCCGGCCCGGGAATATTCACTTTGTCTTTTTCCCATCTTGCAACGGTCTGTACGCCCGTTCCAAGGCGATGTGCCAACTCGCCCTGCGTCATATCGATTGCACGACGGATAAATTTAATTTCACGACCGGAAAGCGCCTTCCGAAAACGCACCAAGTGAAGGGCGATCGCTTTGTGAAGACCCTCAATGTCTTCCACATGGATCAGCTCTTCGCCACGTCGGTTCGTAACGGAAAATCCGTCAACCAGCCAAATGTTCTCTAGCCCACAGTCCTCGTACAAACGAGGCTGACCAATAATTAATTGGCCACGGGTGCAAAAAATTTCCTTGCTCATGGTGTATGATCCCATCGGATATCTTCGACGAAAATCCTCCCTTCGCTAAAAGTAATTGAGGCTCTTCCGACGTCCCGGAAGCCCTTCACGTCCAAATAAACACTGCATCGCCATTCTCCCTTGAGATCGCCCTGCAGAGCCTCACCATTCAGCTGACAACGCTTAAATGCCCGCACAATCAGGATATCGCTGACATCCAACTGTCGCATCGCACCGCGTGCCGCCGAAAGCATGAGTA
>NZ_JABXWS010000167.1:0-410 GCF_015594425.1 Novosphingobium sp. HR1a | reverse complement strand
TGCGTATTTCAGAAGTTCTGGACAGCCGTTTCACAAAATCGCGGACAGGCGTTTCGCTAAGTCCCGGACAGTCGGCGCAGTTTGGTCATAGGTGCCTTGTTGTGGTTCAGGCGGTTATGATTTCGGCTTTCTCTATGTCGGTCAAGAGGGGCGCGGGTCGGGTTTTGCGCATGCTGTCGCCTTCGAGTTTTATGCGGTGGGCATTGTGTACCAGGCGGTCGAGGATGGCGTCAGCGATCGTGGGGGCACCGATCATTTCGTGCCACTGAGCGACCGGTAACTGAGCCGTAATCAAGGTGGATTTACGCTTGTAGCGCTCCTCGAAGATTTCAAGCAGATCGCCGCGCTGCTGCTCGGTCAGCCCATGGCTGCCCCAGTCGTCGAGCACGAGCAGTTGGATGCGGGTGAGC
>NZ_JABXWS010000170.1:0-388 GCF_015594425.1 Novosphingobium sp. HR1a | reverse complement strand
TTGTCGATCAGGCGCGGGAAGCGGCCGTCGAGCCGGGCCATTGCCAGATCTTCGAACAGTCGGGGCATGCGAACGTAGAGTACCGAGTAGTCGAGCCGGGCTGCCTGACGGGCGAACGCACACCCCAACCAGGTTTTCCCCGTACCGGTTGGCCCTGTAATGATTAGATGTTCATGCGCCTTGAGCCAGTCGCCCTGCGCAAGCGCCAGGACGCTGCGGCGATCCAGCTTGCGGTGCGCGGCGAAGTCGATGTTCTCGATACAGGCGTCGCTGAATCGTAGTCGCGCGGCCGTAAGCCGGTTGGCGAGCCGCTTGTCACAGCGCATCGCCATCTCCCGATCGAGCATCAGCCCGAGCCATTCGTCCCGGGCGAGCCCTTCGCTTCCCG
>NZ_JABXWS010000132.1:0-1819 GCF_015594425.1 Novosphingobium sp. HR1a | reverse complement strand
CTTGTTCGGCAAGTTCACGGTAAGCACTCGCCATCCCGGCGAGCCCCAGCGTCTGCATCTGGTCCAACATGGGGTGTGTCAGCATGATCGTCGCTTCCTTTCACTGATAGTAGACCCCACCGCGGATGTTGCCGTGCGATGGAGCTGGCCGGATCGGTTCTTGGGCAGGACTGGCCTGATCCAGCCCGGATTTGAGGATCGAGAGGACCGAGGCATATGTGGTGGCCTCGATTGCCAGCGCGCGGTCACAGGCCGCATCGAGACGGACATGGCCATAGCCGCGCCCTAGCGAGAGGATGCCCATCGCCGAGCGATAACCCTGCTCGGGATGGCGCCGATCACGCATCATGCGCTCGACCATGACCGCCACGTTGGTGCCCATCCTGGCCGCGCGCTCGATCAGCGATGCCGGCGTCCGGTCGGCATAACGCTGGTGAGCCTTGGGCATGTGGGCGTTGACGGTGATGTGGAACCCGCGCTGCGAACTGCGAACATGGCTGGCGACCCGTTTGTGATCCTGGAAGATCTCAACCACCCGCTGGGTCAGCCGCACATCGACCTTGCGGCCGATCAGACCATGCGGAACCGAGTAAAAGTTGCGGTCGACGGCAACGTGGTAATCGGGATGAACCTTGGCGCTCTTCCATTCAGCGTATTCGAACGGGGTAACAGGCAGCGCCTTGAGCGCCGCGCGCTCGATCTCGTCGAACAGCTCGCGGCGCGAACGACCGACGTGACGCATCGTCTTGCCATTGAGAACTTCGAGCAAGTGGCCGATCTCGGCATTGAGCACCGCCAGGTCGAAGAACTGCCGATTGCGCAAGCGCGCGATAATCCACCTTTCCGCGATCAGCACCGCGCCCTCGATCTTCCCCTTGTCCCTCGGCTTCGCCGGCCGGGTCGGCAGGACCGTCGTGTCGTAATGCTCTGCCATCGCGGCAAAGGTCGTAGTCAGGGTCGGTTCGAACCATAGCGCCTTGGCCACCCCCGCCTTGAGATTGTCGCAGACAATGGAAGCGGGCACTCCGCCGAAGTACTCCAGCGCCCGGACCTGGCCCTCAATCCAGTCAGGCAGCCGCTGGTGCAGGCTCGCCACCGCAAAGGTGTAGCTCGAGGCCCCAAGCACCGCGACGAACAGCTGTGCTTGGTGGATCTCGCCGGTGCCGGGGTCGATCAACGGGATCGTTTGACCGGCGTAATCAGTCTGCATCACCGCACCGGCGGCATGCCGATGCCGATAGGTCGGGTGGGCGCGCTTCTCGTGCGCGCCGAACTTGTCACAGAACCACGTGTAGCCAAAGCCGTCGGGATGAGCCTCGCGGTATTCCTGCCACAACAACAGCAGCGTCACGCTTTTGCGCTTCATCTCACGGGAGACCAGTTGCCAGTCCGGCTCGCTCGTATCCCGCGGCGGCCGTCCCATTTGCCGGAAGAGTTTGCGCTCCAGCGCAGCGTCATCGCCGCCGTCATCTGGCATCGGCCAACTGTCCAGCCCCGCCTCACGCGCCCGCAGCAGGTAAGTCGACACGGTCGACTTGCTTAGCCCAAGCCGCTCCGACACTTCGCGCACCGAGAGCCCACTCTCATGGGTCAGCCGCAATATCGATCTGATGTCCTTCACGTCCGCTCGTCTCGGTTGCTTCCGTCTCGGCATGGTCCCTCCAAGCTCCGCTTGCGGGGACGTTCATGCCAAACCGGCGCACCCAATGACCAACCGCACAAACTGTCCGGGACTTAGCGAAATGCCTGTCCGGGACTTTCTGAAATCACTGTCCGCGACTTACCGGAATCGCTGTCCGGGACTTTCCGAAACACGCAA
>NZ_JABXWS010000001.1:0-49288 GCF_015594425.1 Novosphingobium sp. HR1a | reverse complement strand
TGAGTACGCTCCCCGCCTCTGCGGCAGCACGAATGCGATCCTGCATCCCCCCAAAAGGGAGGGTGAATTGAAGGACCGTGTTCGCGCCGCTCTGCATGAACCTGTCATTATGATAGGTCGTTAGTCAGGTCAACTGTTTGTTAGTGTCATGCTTCGGGCGACAAACTGGCCTTTAATATCCAACTTTCCTACATCCCCCACCCCGTCATACCCTCCCCGGCATGACCCAGCCTCGCGCACCCAGATCGCCCCGCCGGAGCAACGCCGACTATCGTTGGACCAGAGCCAGGGTTCATGCCTTCGTCGCGGCGCTGGCTCGGACGGGAGGGGTTGCGGCGGCGGCGCGGGAGGTGGGGATGTCTCGCCAGTCGGCCTATCGCCTGCGCGCGCGGCTCGGCCCGCAGTTCGCCGAGGTCTGGGACGAGGGGCTGGCCTGGGGCGCCCTCTTCCGGCAGGAGCGTCAAGCCGCACAAGGTGACACCTTTACACACAAGGTTACACCACAAGGTGACACATCGGGCGCGCAAGGTGACACATTTGCCCTGCAAGGTGACACTTTCGGCCCCGAAACGGCCCCAAGGTGACACTTTTCCCTCTGGACCGTGTAAACCGTGTAAACCTGCGTCACCTTGCACACCCCCGAGCGCAGGGCACGACGACGACAATAACGGGAGCGCGAGGGCGATGGCCCTCGCACCTTCCTCTTAATTCAAGGCTCCCTTCCCCATCGCCTCCACCATCGAAGGGGCGGCCGCAAGCTCCATCGGCGCGACCTGCAACTGGCGGCGACGGGCGAGCGCTTCCGGCATTTCGCGGCGAATCCAGTCCATCATGCTCTCGCGGATTTCGCAGCGCAGGTCGAACAGGGTCGGTCCGTCGCGGGCGCTCATGAGGAGGCGCACTTCGAGGGTCTGGTCGCGGCAGTCAGTGACCTGGAGGATCTGGGCACGCTGGTCGAACAGGCGGTGGGCCTTGATCTGGCGGGTATATTCCTCGCGGATCGGGCCGATGTCGGTGCCGTGATCAAGGTATAGGAACACGGTGCCCAGCAGCTGCGAGGTGGTCTTGGTCCAGTTCTGGAAGGTGTCCTCGAGGAAGCGGTTGGAGGGGACGACGAGGCGGCGGTCGTCCCACAGGCGCACGACGACGTAAGTGGTGCGAATATCCTCGATGCGGCCCCATTCGCCGTCGAGGATGATGACGTCGTCGATCGAGATCGGCTCGGTCATCGCCATCTGGATGCCCGCGATCAGCGCCTTGAGCGCGGGCTGCGCGGCGGCGCCGACGGCCAGCGCGGCAAGGCCGGCCGAGGCCATCAGGGTAACGCCGATCTCCTTCACCCCGGGGATCGAGGCCAGCATGCCCGAGATCGTCAGGAACACGATCAGGAAGGTGCCGAGGCGGCTCATAATGCCAAGGCGCGTGCGGCGGCGGCGGGCGTTGCGGTTGTTCTCGACGGTGATGTCGGCGCGCAGGATCATCGCCTCGATGAAGGCGCGGAAGATCGCGATGGCCACCCAGCCGGTGAGGAGCGGCATGACGAACGGGGCCAGCCGGTCCCATACGGCATCGAGTGCCGGAGCCTCGCGCGCGGCCATGACCATGCCGATCGAGAGAAAGGCCCAGCGGGTCGGGCGTTCGAGGCGGTTGACGACGAGGTCGTCGGCATCGCTGGTGCTTCCCCGCGCCACCCGGACGAGGACGCGGAAGAGTATCGTGTGGATCGCCAGCGCCAGCACCACCCCGATCAGCGCGGTGACGATGGCGACCACCGGCCTCTCGGCCCAGTTCGGAAGGCCCGCGATGTGGCTCTCGATAAAGTCGATCATGGGGAGCAAACGATGCTGCAGTGCAGCAGTTTCGCGAGTGGTCGTGGTTTTTGCCCGGCCCACCCCCAGCCCCTCCCGCAATCGGGAGGGGAGAGGATCGGAAGCAGCCCTCTCGCTTGCGGGAGGGCCGGAAGGCTTGGCCCGAAGGCCTTAGCCGGACGGGGTGGGCAGAACCTTCAGTGCGCCGCGCCCCAACTCTCGCCGTGGCCGATCTCGATCCCCAGCGGCACGTCGAGGGTCACGGCGGGCAGCGCCGCCTCGGCCATCACCCGCTCGATCACCGGAGAGGCTGCCGCGACGTCGCCCTCGGGCAGTTCGAAGACGAGTTCGTCGTGCACCTGCAGCAGCATGCGCACGTTCGGCAGGCCCGCCTCGACCAGCGCCGGGGTCATGCGCGCCATCGCCCGCTTGATGATGTCGGCGCTGGTGCCCTGGATCGGCGCGTTGATCGCCGCGCGCTCGGAGCCCTGGCGCTCGGCCTGGTTCTTGGAATTGACGCGCGGGAACCACGTCTTGCGGCCGAACAGCGTCTCCGAATAGCCCTTGGCGCGCACGCTCTCCAGCGTCTCGTGGATGTAGCGCTGGATGCCCGGGAAGCGCTCGAAATAGCGGTCGATCATTGCCTGCGCCTCGTCCGAGGACGTGCCCAGACGGCCCGCGAGGCCCCAGCGCGAGATACCGTAGAGGATCGCGAAGTTGATCGTCTTGGCCCGGCCGCGCGTGTCGCGATCGACCGTGCCGAACATCTCCATCGCCGTGCGCGAGTGAATGTCCTCGCCCGCCGCGAACGCTTCCTTGAGGCTGGGCACGTCGGCCATGTGCGCGGCGAGGCGCAGTTCGATCTGCGAATAGTCGGCGGCGAGCAGGACGTTGCCCGGCTCGGCGACGAAGCAGTGGCGGATCTGGCGGCCGATCTCGGTGCGGATCGGGATATTCTGCAGGTTAGGGTCGGTCGAGGACAGACGCCCGGTCTGCGCGCCGACGAGGCTGTAGCTGGTGTGGACACGGCCCGTCTCCGGGTTGATCGCGGCCTGCAGGGCCTCGGTGTATGTCGAGCGCAGCTTGGAAAGCTGGCGCCATTCCAGCACCTTGGTGGCGACGACCTCGCCCTCGGCGGCCAGCTTTTCAAGCACCGACTGGTCGGTGGAATACTGGCCGCTCTTGCCCTTCTTGCCGCCCTTGTAGCCGAGCTTGTCGAACAGGATGTCGCCGAGCTGCTTGGGGCTGCCGATAGTGAATTCCTGGCCGACCTTCTCGAAGATCTCCTTCTCCAGCGCGCCGATGGCCTCGGCGAACTGGCTGGAAAGACCGAACAATTTCTCGCGGTCGACCTTGACCCCGTGGCGCTCCATCTGCGCTACGACCGGGATCAGCGGGCGATCGACGCGCTCGTAGATGCGGGTGCCGCCCTCAAAGGAGAGGCGCGGCTTGAGCGCAGAGTGCAGGCGCCAGGTGACGTCGGCGTCCTCGGCGGCGTACTGCGTCGCGCGGTCGAGCGGAACTTCGCCGAAGGGGATCGCCTTCTTGCCGGTGCCGCAGATTTCCTTGAAAGTCAGCGTGGTATGGCCAAGGTGGCGCTGCGAAAGCTCGTCCATGCCGTGCCCGCCGCCGATGCCCTCGATCTGGCGGCCGGCGTCGAGGCAGAAGCTGACGATCATCGTGTCGTCGATCGGCGACACCGCAATGCCGTGGCGGGCCAGCACGTTGAGGTCGTACTTGATGTTCTGGCCGACCTTGAGCACCGCATCGCTCTCCAGCAGCGGCTTCAGGCGGGACACAGCGGCACCTAGCGATACCTGAACGGGCTTTTCGGCGAACATATCGCTACCACCATGGCCCAGCGGGATATAGCACGCCTCGTTCGGCCCGACCGCGAGGCTGATGCCCGCCAGATCGGCGCGCATCGCGTCGAGCATCGAAGTCTCGGTGTCCACCGCGACCAGCCGCGCGGCAAAGGCCTTCGCAATCCACTCGTCGAGCTGCGCGTCCGTCGTCACGCACTCATAGGCATCGCGATCGATCGCGGGCCATTCGGGCAGGGGCTGACGCGCCGCGCCTTCGGTCGGGCTGGCAGCGGCAGCGGTTGTCGCCTTCGCCGGGTTCAGCTGCGTCGCGCGCTCGGGGCTGCCGTGGCCGGTGTCGAGGCGCTTCAAGAGGCTGGTGAAGCCGTGGGTGGAGAGGAACGCGGCCAGCGGCTCGGGCGGGATCGCGTCGAGCTTGAAGTCGTCGAGCGCCATCGGGAGGGTGCAGTCCTCCTTCAGCGTCACCAGCACCTTGGACAGTCGCGCCTGCTCGGCCTGCTCGATCAGGCGTTCCTGCAGCTTGGACTTCTTCATCTCCGGCGCGGCGGCCAGCGCGGATTCGAGATCGCCGTAGTCCTGGATCAGCTTGGTCGCGGTCTTGGGGCCGACGCCGTAGACGCCGGGCACGTTGTCCACCGCATCGCCCATCAGCGCGAGCACGTCGCCCACCTTCTCGGGCGGGACACCGAACTTCTCGATCACCTCGGGAATGTCGATGCGCTGGTTCTTCATCGTGTCCAGCATGTCGACGCAGCCGCCGCCGATGCCGCACTTGCCGACCAACTGCATGAGATCCTTGTCCGAGGACACGATCGTCACGTCCCAGCCCTGCGCCGTGGCGGCGCGGGCGTAGGAGGCGATGAGGTCGTCCGCCTCAAGACCCTGCTCCTCGATGCAAGGCAGCGAGAACGCACGCGTCGCGTCGCGGATCAGCGGAAACTGCGGGACAAGGTCTTCGGGCGGCGGCGGGCGGTTGGCCTTGTAGTCGGCGTAGATGTCGTTGCGGAACGAGTGGCTGGAAGCGTCGAGAATTACCGCCAGATGGGTCGGACCGTCGGCCTTATTGAGATCCTCGGCCAGCTTCCACAGCATCGTCGTGTAGCCGTAGACCGCGCCCACTGGCGTCCCTTCCGGGTTGGTGAGCGGCGGCAGGCGGTGATAGGCGCGGAAGATGTAGGCCGAGCCATCGACGAGATAGAGGTGCTGCTTGGAATCCATGCCGCAACCCCTAGCAGCGTGTCGTGGCGGCGTCAGCAGCGGTGATTTCTTCGCTGCACAGGAACCGTTCATGTCCGCAGGTGTTTTCGCCGGGCGCTTGAAACGCCGCAGTGTGCCTCGTACCCACGGGTCTGAGCCCGTTGAAGAGGCTCACGCGGCGTTTTCGCCGACGGGGTAACTCGCAGAAAGAGGGATAGAATATGCGCAAGATCGTTTTCGTTGCCGCCGCAGCCGTGGCCGCCATGTCGCTGGCCGCCTGCTCGGAAAAGACCCAGGACGCCGCCAGCGAAGCCGCTTCGTCTGCCGGTGACGACCTCTCCGACACCGCCTCGGACGTAGGTGATGCGCTGGGCAATGCCGGCGCCACCGCATCGCAGGCCGCCAACGACACCGCCGACGCCGCGAAGGACGCAGCCAAGAGCGCCGAAAAGACCACCGACGACATCGCCGCCGACGCCGAGAAGGCCGCGAACGACGTCGCCAAGGAACTCGACGATCACACAGACGGCAATCCGCACACCAACTGATCTGTCGGATCGAAGAAACGGGAAAGGGGCCTTCGCGGCCCCTTTTTTGTGTCCTTCGCCGTAGTCCGGATGCTCAGCGCGCCGAGGCGCTGCGCGGGTAGTTCGGACCTTCGGCCTGATAGCCGTTGTAGATCGTGCGCGCGATGTTGGCGATGCGCGTCTCGCGCCCGGGGCGCCCGCCTTGTCCGGTCACGTAGATGGCAACCGCGAAGACCCGCCCATCGGGCGTCTGGATGATGCCGACGTCACTGGAGGTGTTGTTGAGCGAGCCGGTCTTGTGGGACACCTCCACCCCCGCAGGCAGTCCGGCCGGAATACGGCGCTTGCCGGTCAGGCAGCGGCTCATCGCACCGAGCAGGACGTTGCGGCTCGACGGGCTCAGCCACTTGCCTTGGTAAATGCCCGAGAGCAGGTTCACCATGGCCTTGGGCGTGGCGCTGTCGCGCTTGTCGACGACGCGGGCGGGATCGATGGCGCCATCGTCGCGCACCAGCGTCGCGATGTCGCGGTCGATATGCCAGTCGTCGATCCCGGCGCGCTGGATCCAGGCATTGACCGCCTTGGGACCGCCGATGACCTTCAGCAGTGCGTCGGTTGCGTAGTTGTTAGAGCGCGTGATCATCAGCTCGATCAGGCGCGTGGCAGACATGTACTCACCCGGCCGCACCGGTGCGATCGCGCTGGAGAACGGCGCCGAGCCGACCGGAACCATCAGCGGGAATTCGCTCGACAGGCTCCACTTGCCCTTGTCCACGCCTTCCAGGAAAGTCGCGGCGATGGCGATCTTGCTGGTGCTGGCCATCGGGAAGCGCTGATCGCCCAGCACGTCGACCATCCGGCCGCTGGCGAGGTCCATCGCAGCGACGCCGATGCGCCCCTGCGAGGCATTGGCGACGGCGGCAAGTTGCTGACCGAACGGAGAATTATAGGTACGCGGTCCGCGCTGGTCGGTGCCGAAAATATCGTCGAAGCTGTTCTGGACCTGCACCACCTGCTCGGTCGGGCGGGTGAGCGGATCGATCTGCTCCGCCTGCGCGACATACGGCGATGTGACGGCCGCGAGCATCGTCGCAGCAGCGAAAAAGCGTCCGGCGCCCTTGCGGCACCGCGCGAAAAGTCGGTCTGCCCCGGTCATGCAGCCCACACCCTACCTTCGTCCATATTCCCAAACGGTTAACGTTCCAGCGACGAAACGCCAGAGTCCAGCGATGAGTTGCATTGGACTTGCGGCGATTTCCCAAATGCGCACTCTCCTTTCACGCAGATGAACGAAGTTTACGCGGTGTGCATCGATCGACCTCGGCAAGCTCAGCCCGAGCGGGGTGGAGGTCTGCACTATCTCCGCTCACCCTGAGCTTGTCGAAGGGTCGGGCGCAGCGAACGTCGCCAGAACAAGCAAAAGGGCCGGGAGATTGCTCTCCCGGCCCCTTCGATATGCTGACGCTGGGTCAGGGCTTCATCAGAAGCCCATGTCGCCCATGCCGCCCATGCCGCCGGGCATCGCCGGCATTGCGGGCTTGTCGTCGGCACGCTCGACGATCGCGGCTTCGGTCGTGATCAGCAGACCGGCAACCGACGAGGCATCCTGCAGCGCGGTGCGCACGACCTTGGTGGGGTCGATGACGCCGGCGGCCTTCAGGTTCTCGTAGACGTCGGTGGCAGCGTTGAAGCCGATGCCTTCGTCCGACTGGTCGAGCAGCTTGCCCGCGACGACGGCGCCGTCGCTGCCAGCGTTCTCGGCGATCTGACGGACCGGAGCGGCAATCGCCTTGCGGACGATGTCGATGCCGCGGGTCTGGTCTTCGTTGGCGCCGGCCAGGCCCTCAAGGGCGCGCGTTGCGTAGAGCAGCGCGGTGCCGCCACCGGGGACGATGCCTTCTTCGACAGCGGCGCGGGTCGCGTGGAGAGCGTCGTCGACGCGGTCCTTGCGCTCCTTCACCTCGACTTCGGTGGCACCGCCGACCTTGATGACGGCGACGCCGCCAGCCAGCTTAGCAAGGCGCTCCTGCAGCTTCTCGCGGTCGTAGTCCGAGGTGGTGACCTCGATCTGCGCGCGGATCTGCTCGACGCGGCCCTTGATCTCGTCGGCCGAACCGGCGCCGTCGACGATCGTGGTGTTGTCCTTGTCGATGGTGACCTTCTTGGCCTGGCCCAGCATGCCCAGGGTCACGGTCTCGAGCTTGATGCCGAGGTCTTCCGAGATCATCTCGCCGGCGGTCAGCGTGGCGATGTCGCCCAGCATGGCCTTGCGGCGATCGCCGAAGCCCGGAGCCTTGACCGCAGCGATCTTCAGGCCGCCGCGCAGCTTGTTGACGACGAGCGTGGCCAGAGCCTCACCCTCGATGTCCTCGGCGATGATGAGGAGCGGACGGCCCGACTGCACGACCGCTTCCAGGATCGGTAGCAGCGCCTGCAGCGACGACAGCTTCTTCTCGTGGATGAGGATATACGGGTTTTCGAGTTCGACCGTCATCTTCTCGGGGTTGGTGACGAAGTAGGGCGACAGGTAGCCGCGGTCGAACTGCATGCCTTCGACGACGTCGAGTTCGAATTCGAGACCCTTGGCCTCCTCGACGGTGATCACGCCTTCCTTGCCGACGCGCTCCATGGCTTCAGCGATCTTCTCGCCGACTTCGACGTCGCCGTTGGCGGAGATGATGCCGACCTGGGCGATTTCCGACGAACCGGCAACCGGGGTCGAACGCGCCTTGAGGTTCTCGACGACCTTGAGGACGGCGAGGTCGATGCCGCGCTTCAGGTCCATCGGGTTGGTGCCGGCTGCAACGGACTTCATGCCTTCGCGAACGATCGCCTGGGCGAGGACGGTCGCGGTGGTGGTGCCGTCACCGGCCTTGTCGTTGGCCTTCGAGGCCACTTCGCGCAGCATCTGCGCGCCCATGTTCTCGAACTTGTCCTTGAGTTCGATTTCCTTGGCGACCGAAACACCGTCCTTGGTGATGCGGGGTGCGCCGAAGCTCTTCTCGATGACGACGTTGCGGCCCTTGGGGCCCAGGGTCACCTTTACGGCATTGGCGAGGGTGTCGACACCGGCGAGAATGCGCTCACGAGCGTCGCGCGAGAACTTTACGTCCTTGGCTGCCATTTTTGAATTCCTTCAGTAAATCAGATGGTAGGATCGGATGCTCAGGCGATGACGCCGAGGATGTCCGATTCCTTCATGATGAGCAGGTCTTCACCAGCGACCTTGACCTCGGTGCCCGACCACTTGCCGAACAGGACGCGGTCGCCAACCTTGACGTCGAGCGGGGTGATCGTGCCGTTCTCGGCGCGGGCGCCGGTGCCGACGGAGACGATCTCGCCTTCAGCGGGCTTTTCCTTGGCGCTATCGGGGATGATGATGCCGCCGGCGGTCTTTTCCTCGGCTTCAACGCGGCGCACGAGAACACGGTCGTGCAGCGGGCGGAAAGTCATTGGGGTGTCTCCCTAGATCCAACGAAATATAAAACTGGGCTTGGCACTCGGTGAAGGAGAGTGCCAATGAGCGGAGATATGGTCCGGTGCCCGGAGGCCGTCAATGGGGCCTTCGCAGAAAAATTTATCTGCCGTTCAACTTCGCGGCGAACTGGTGCGCCCGATAGATGATCGCTCTATGACAGCGCGACGATCGGCGCCGAGATAGGCATCGACCGCTCCGGCACAAGGCCGAATCGACCGCGCCAGTGCCAGCGGCCAAGGAGCAGGATCGCCGCGACCGTCAGGCCGACCGCGAGGCCGATCCACACGCCTACGCCTCTGAGCGGTGTGAACAGGCCCAGCGCTACCGAGGTCGCGAAGCCCGCCAGCCAATAGCCGACGATGGCGATCAAGGCAGGAATCCGCGTGTCCTGCACACCGCGGAGCACGCCTGCGGCAATTGCCTGCACGCCGTCGGTCAACTGGAATATCGCAGCGACGAAGAGATATTGCACCGCCAGCGCGACCAGCGCCGCATTGGCGGGCGCGGAAACGTCGACGTAGGCGGAGATGATCGTACGCGGGATCAGCAGCATCGCCAGCGCCGACAGTCCCACGAAACCGAGCCCGATCGCGATCGCCACCCATCCGGCACGCGCGATCGCATCGCGGTCCCCGGCGCCGTAGTGATAGCCGACGCGGATCGTCGCGGCCTGGCCTATGCCGAAAGGCACCTGGAAGGCGAAGGCGGCGATCTGCAGCGCGACGGTGTGCGCGGCCAGTTCGACCTCGCCGACCAGTCCCATCAGGAAGGCGGCGCCGGAAAACAGCCCGCCCTCCGCGATCAGGGTCGCGGAGATCGGCAGGCCCAGCCGCAGCATCTGGCGCAGGCGCTGCCATTCGGGCCGCCAGAAGCGCCCGAAGACGTGGAAGCGGCGCAAGTTGCGATCGTTGCGGATGGCGACGACGTAAGCCAGCACCGTAACGCAGGCGGTGATAGTGCTCGCCAGCGCCGAGCCGGTCAGGCCCAGCGCAGGCATGCCGAGGTTACCGAAGACCAGCGCGTAGTTGCCCAGCGCATTCACGCCGATCGACAGCGCCGTGATCACCGTGGCGAAGACGGGCCTGCCCAGCGCCGAGACGAACGTGCGCAACACATTGGCGACCGCCATCGGCACCAGCGCCAGCGAAATCACGCGGATGAAGTGCCCGGATATGACCGAAATGCGAGGGCTCTGGCCGGTCAGCAGCATGATCCGTTCACCGAAGAAGCAGATTCCCACCGCCACCAGCCCCAGTCCGAGTGCCAGCCACAGCGCCATGCGGGCGGAACGCCGCACCTCGCGCACGGAATTCCGGCGGCGCCCGATCTCGGCGGCTATCAACGGGGCGACCGCGCCGGTCACGCCGTTCAGACCCATCATCACCACCGCGACGATGGCGACGGCGAGACTGGACGCCGCGAGCGCCTCCTGCCCCAGCCGCGCCACGAAGATCACGTCGATCGCGAAGACCGCCATCTGCAGCATGTTGGCAAGCGCCAGCGGCCCGGCAAGGCGCAGGGTGGCGCGCAGTTCCTCGCGCAAGGGGTGGTTTCTGGTTCTCTCCCGCATCGGCCCGCGCGATAGATGCTGGCCGGGACGAGGGGAAGCGATTTCGTCCCGGCGCTTTGAATGGCACGGCCGATGTATTACCGGGATACCATGAAACAGATCGCGATCCTTGCCCCCCTCGCCCTTGCCGCCACACTTGCCGGCTGCGGAGAGAAGGCTCCCGAGCAGGCATCTCCCACGCCTTCCCCGACCGCCGCCGCGCCGCCGCCGGCTGCCGTCACAGACCCGGCGCCGATGGCTTTCGCGACGTGCCGCTCATGCCACTCGACCGAGCCGGGTCGCAACGGTATCGGCCCGACGCTGCACGGCATCGTCGGCTCCAAGGCTGGCGAGGTGGAGGGCTATGCGTTCAGCCCGGCGCTGAAGGGCTCCGGCATCACGTGGGACCGCAAGACCCTCGACACCTGGCTGCAGGGGCCGATGAAAATGGTCCCGGGCACGAAGATGGTCCTCCCCGTGGCTGACGCGCAGAAGCGCAAGGCGATCATCGACTATCTCGAAACGCTGAAGTGACGCCCGAAGAGTCCATCGCGCTCGCGGAAATCCAGCAGCATCTGGCACGCTGCGCGCAGGCCGGGGATGCGCGGCGAGCAGATGCCTACGCGGACTGCTTCGCTGGGGACGGCGTTCTGGAACTGGCGCATGAGACGATCAGAGGGCGCGAGGCGATCCGCGCCTGGATGACCGCGCCGTCAGTAATCCCCGCTCCGGCAGACGGCACGCCGGGTTTCGTCAGCCACCATCTGACGACCTGCCACGTCGAATTCACCACTCCTGATGAAGCGGCCGCACGAACCTATTGGCTGGTGACGAGCGTCGTGGGCCTCGACCACAACGGCTTCTACCGCGATCACCTGCGCCGCGAGGACGGGGCTTGGCGCATTGTCCACCGCCGCCCGCGTACGTTGTGGATCAGCCCGGCGAGCGTGCTCCACCGGGCCTGACTGCCAAAGAAAAGGGCCTTGCGCCTGTCCCGGCGCAAGGCCCGGTCGATCGACGTCCAAGGGACCGGGGACGTCGCGGAATTACGCGTTCAGGTCAGACCTTGCGGCCGGGCGGCGGGGCCTGCTCGACCGGGGCTTCCGCCTTGGCCGGAATGGCCTGCCAAGGCGCCTTCGCCGCATCGCAGCCATCGGACGCAGCCTGCGTCATTTTCGGCTGTGCGCCCGAGCCGTCGGAACTATACGAAACCGAACGCGTGCAGCCGCTGGCATCGGTGCTCGACGAATAATACGTCACATGCGCGCCCTTGGGCATGTCGCCGACCATCGTGAGACCCGGCATCGCAGCACCGTCCGCGCTCGCCGCCGTCACTTGCTGCTGTATACGGGCCGCCTGCTGCTGCATGAGTGCCGCGCGCTGCATCATGGCGTTCATCTGCGCGTCCATCATCGCGGAGATCTGGTCCATGTGCGCGAAAGGATCGGCCATGACCGGCATGTCCGCCTGCTGCGCTACCTGACCTTGGGCATCGACGGGCACGAACTGCACCTTGGGCGCGACGTCACCGGTGTATTGGACGTGGACGACGGTGCCGTCGGGCGCATCGACCTTCATCGTGTGCAACCGGGTACTGGCGGCCTCGGCCGCTCCGGCGCCAAGCAGGGCGAGCACGGCAGCGCCGACGAGGTACTTCCTGGGGGGCATTCGCATTGGGGATGTTCTCCTTCGTGACTCGACCCTTTGCGAATGCGAAGCTGCCTCCCCGAAGCTGAACGCAGGATTACGGAACAGGAACGCAAAAAGGGCGGCGCCTTGCGGCACCGCCCTTTCCGTTATCTGCCCGGAAGAACCGGGAAGAAGATTACTTGAGCTCGACGGTGCCGCCGGCTTCTTCGATCTTCTTCTTGATTTCTTCGGCTTCAGCCTTGGTCGCGCCTTCCTTGACGGCCTTGGGAGCGCCTTCGACGAGAGCCTTGGCTTCAGCGAGGCCCAGACCGGTGATGGCGCGGACTTCCTTGATGACGTTGATCTTCTTGCCACCGTCGCCGGTGAGGATCACGTCGAATTCGGTCTTCTCTTCAACGGCTTCGGCAGCGGCGCCACCAGCGGCCGGGGCAACTGCGACAGCAGCAGCGGCGGAAACGCCCCATGCTTCTTCGAGAGCCTTGGCGAGGTCAGCGGCTTCCAGAACGGTGAGCTGCGACAGTTCTTCAACAAGCTTGGCGATATCGGCCATGATTATAACTCCTGATCTGTGGTCCACCGTGGGCCTCATGCCCGGCGGCGGAATAAATCGTAAGAAACGTTCTGCTTAAGCGAGCGCTCAGGCAGCCTTGTCGGCGTAGGCAGCGAAAACGCGAGCCAGCTTGGCCGCCGGAGCGGTCTGCAGCTGGGCGATCTTCGTCGCCGGAGCCTGAACGAGGCCGATGAGCTTGGCGCGCAGTTCGTCGAGCGAGGGCATCGAGGCGAGAGCCTTGACACCTTCGGGGGTCAGAACCTGCGAACCCATCGCGCCGCCGACGATCTCGATCTTGTCGGTCGTCTTGGCGAATTCAACGACGGCCTTGGCGGCTGCAACGGGGTCCACCGAAGAGGAGATACCCGTGGGGCCGGTCAGGAAGTCGCCGATACCGACGTAGTCGGTGTCCGCGATGGCAAGCTTGGCAAGACGGTTCTTCGCAACCTTGTAGGTCGCGCCCGCATCACGCATCTTTCCGCGCAGGGCGGTGGACTGGGCCACCGACATGCCGAGGTTGCGGGTGACTACCACCGCGCCGGCCTCTGCGAAAACCGCGTTGAGCGAGGCGACCGATTCGGCTTTCTGCGAACGATCCATGCCATACTCCTTCACAATGGCTACGAAAGGCGAGCCCTTCGTAGCCGGCTACGTATTGTCCGGGGCGCTTGCAGCACCTCGGGCGAGTCCGTCGAAGGGGAAGGAGTTCTCGTGCATGACCTTTGGTCGAAACACGATGTTGGCACCACGCTCGAAGGAGTGGGGCCGGGTGATTTCCTTGTCCCCGTCTAGGCTGCGAATTAAGAGGGGAGCCCTCAGCAGCGGTCTCGGACGGATGACAGACGGGAATCACCCCATCAGTCGGAGCGGGCCAATGGCGGATTGCCGGTGCTGAGTCAAGGCCGGACGGTCAGGATTGGCGGCATTGCACCTGGCTGCGGGCAACGACGGCGAGGATGGTGATGAGCGCCATCGCGGGCAGCGCCCAGTGCCCGATGTGCCCCGCCACGATCACCGCCGCCGCGAAGGCGAGCAGGCCGTGACGCCACGGTCCCGTCAGCACCAACCGATCGCGCACGAACCACAGCGCCACCATGTAGACCGCCAACGGCACAGCGACGGCGAGATTGCTTGCAAGGATAGGGGCGTGGTGCCCTTGCCCGGCGGCATTGTCTATGGCGACGGCGAAACCTGCGCCGGTCGCCGCGCCGCCTGCGTATATCAGCGCATGAGCGTAGCTCCAGTTGAACGAGCTGGAAAAGCGCTCCTGATCGAGCGGGCCTTCTTGCGAGAAATAGAGCCACCACATCGCAAAGGTGATCGCCAGTGCGGAAAGGGCCAGGACGATCAGTTCGGCCGGGTGTCCGCCCGGCGCATCGGCATAGGTGAATGCGGCGGCGCTGGAGAGCAGCACCTCGCCCAGCACGATGATGACGAACAGCCCGTGCCGCTCGGCAACGTGGTGGTGGTGCCAGGGCGTCTTGCCGCGCGCTTCGGCGATGACGGGAACGGCCATCTCCATCAGCGCGCCCAGCACGAACAGTCCCGCCACTGCGCTGAACCCGGCCGGACGCAGCACCAGCAGCGCGAGGGTCCAGTACAGCTGCGTCACCGCGATCCCGACCGCATAGCTCACTGCCGTCGCCCGGTGGCGGGGGTCTGAGCGCGCGGCGATCAGCCAGAACGCCACCATCGCCACACGCATAACGATGTAGCCGACGATCACCAGCGTCAGGCTGCCGCCCGCGAAGACGCGCGGAACCCCGGCTGCCACGGCCAGCGCTCCGGCCATGATGACGCAAGTGATGAGACGATAGACCGGCCCGTCGCTGTCGTAGGCCGAGGCGAACCAGGTGAAGTTCATCCACGCCCACCACGTCGCGAAGAAGGTCATCGCGAACGTCGTCACGCCCATCGCCGCGTGGCCTGCAGCCACCGCATGGTGCAATCCCTCGGCGGCACTGGCCACGGCGATGACGATAACGAGGTCGAACAACAGTTCGAGCGGCGTGGAGACGCGGTGCGGTTCATGCGGATCGCGGGCGCCGAACGGTCGCCAGCTGCGGGTCTTGGTCATCTGTGCGGCAGGGCCCCTGCTGTTTGGTCGATGACCTTAGAGGCGAGACCACCGGGGCGGCAAGTCTCGCCGTGGCCCCGGGTTCAGTGCGCCTCGTAGCCCAGCAGATCGCCCGGCTGGCAGCCCAGTTCGCGGCAGATCGCCTCCAGCGTGGAGAAACGGATCGCCTTGGCCTTGCCGGTCTTGAGGATCGAGAGGTTGGCGAGCGTGATGCCGATCCGCTCGGCCAGTTCGGTCAACGTCATGCGGCGGGCGTGGAGCAGGTCGTCGAGCTTGACCACGATGTTCGTGCCTTCCGTTTCGTCGCCCATCACACCATCCCTTCGAGGTCGGCACGCATCTGGGCGCCCTTGCGGAAGACGCGGGCGAGGATGAACAGGATCAGCATGAGCAGCAGGCCGTTGCCGTCGACGCCGCCGATCACTTCCAGGTCGGTATGGCCCTGGCCCTTGGTGAGCGCGTTGATCCACGCGCCGATACCGGACATCGGCAGGCCGACGAGCTGCACCGCGAGCGTCAGCCAGGCCATCTGCGTGAGGCGCGAGGCGTTGTCGGGCACGAAGGGATCGCCTTCGCCAACCGTATCGACGATGCGCTTGAGGAGCTGGAACAGGCGCAGCAGCAAGGCGCAGAGCAGTGCCGCCAGCAGCAGGATGCCCGCGATCGCCCAGAGGAACGGTCCAGTCGGCACGCTCTCCAGATGCTCTGCCAGCGCGGTGCTTGCGGGTCCGTGGAAGATCGCCAGCAGCGGCGCTGCCAGCAGGCTCGCGCCCATGCCGAGCGCCAGGACCGCCATGAGGAACCATAGAACGCCCTTGGCGATGGCGAGGAGCGGGTCACGGGTGATCGTGTTCATCGTCTGGTTTCCTTCCCGTCCGGATCACATGAGCGCGGGGACGACCCGCGCTCCGATGACGATCACTTGCCCGTGGGCCGATGCCTCGGCGGGGGCCGTGACGGTGGGGAGCCAGAAGCCGGCCAGAAAGAGCGTCGCAAGGAGCAGCGAGAGCAGAGGCGGTGCCATCCGGTGCGTGTCAGGGCGGATCATTGTTCGTTCTCCGATATGCTTGATATCGAGATTCAATAAATCCGATTCTGCATATCGTCAATCGATAATATCGAAAAACGATATGTTGCCGTTGGGCGCGCAAAAAAGGGGCGGCTCCGGTCTGGAGCCGCCCCCGTTGGGGCTCGACCATGTCGCCGGGCGTGACAACCGGCGGGCCGGGCCGGTCAGGCGTCGGTAAGCTCCTGGTTGGTTGCAGGGGTGGAGGCCCCGGGAGTCTTGATCGACGGCCTGTAGGTGCGGAAGTCGAAGCGGTTTCCAGCCTTGCCCTCGGCTTCCAGGCTCTCGCGATGCTGCAACTGAAGACGCGCGCGGCGCAGCCTGCCCTTGCGCGATGTGAAGGGATTCCCCTCGTCAGGGTCGGCGGCGGCCATGGCGTCGAGCAGTTCGTAGCGCTCCTCCGGGGTCTGCGGCAACGGCGAGGCCGCAAGGATCGCCGTGGCCGAATTGCCAGCGATCACGCGATCACGCTGCACCGGAACGGGCTCGGCAACGATGGGCTCGGCGACTGCAGGATGCACCGCTTCGACCACTGGCGCGGGGGCGGGAACCGGCTCAAGCGCACCCACCGGCTCAAGCGGCTCGGGCACATACTCGGCCTCCTCGTAGACCGGATCGGAGCGACGGCGACGCATCGCGGCGATGCCCACGCCCGCCACGCCAAGCGCGGCAAGAATGCCGGCGACTTCGGCCACCGGGAAGCCATCGCCGTCGGTGGTCGGCGGCGCTGGCTGGGCGGCAGGCGGCGGGACTTCGGCGCGCGCGGGAGCCGGAGCTGCGGGCGGAACGGAACCTTGAGCCAGCGTGCCATCGCCTGCAGTGCCGTTATCCTGAGCGGTCGGGACAGTTGGCTGCACCGGCGCGGCGCGTTCGGCGCGCGGCGCGGCAGAAACGCGGGTCGTTGTACGCGTCCGCGCCGCCGTGCTCGACGGTTCGGCTGCAGCCTCATCGGGAGTGGCGGGCGGCGGCACGTCAGGCAGAACGACAGTCTGCTGCTGCGTCGGCGTCACCGAAGTCGGTGCCGTGCCCGCCGTGGTGGCAGTGTCGGTGGGCACGTTGAGCGGCGCGGTCGATTCAGGCGGCAGCGTGACGTTCGGCGTGGTCGCCGGAGCGGCGGAAGGCGGCGTGGCGCTAATATCCTGCGGCAGTGACAGCGAAGGCGTCGTCGCAGGAGCCTGCACTTCCTGCGCAGCGGCCGGGATTGCGGAAAGCGCGAGGACAGCGGCAATCGCGGTCAGTGCGCTGGGCGAGCGGGGGACGGAAAAGTGTATCATACCGGAAACAATGCGCGCCCTGTGCAAAAGTCCTTTCGCAAGTGCGGAATACGGGACGGTCCGATCGACCTCCTGCGACGAGTTGATGCTTTCGGCAAGAACACGGTTTTCGGCGGATTTACGCCAGATTAACGGCATTCGCCCGTTCACGCCGTTTGACACCCTGCACCCCGGCTCCTATATGGCGGCCTCGCTCGATCGCTTCGAGCAAGGCATGTCCATGCGCGGGGACACGCCCGGGAAGGAGGCGATCGGGATTTCATCCGACGTGGAAGGCTGCAGGCCGCATGGAGACCCGAACCCCGGGAATCCGCGTGCCGGGCGGCCTTTCTTGCGTTCCGGATGGTCTGCTTTCGGGCAGGCGACGTCACTCGCGACGACGAATTTTTACGAAGGCCGTGTCCCTTGCGACTCGGTCCTCACACGAAGAGGCAAAGACCAGCTCATGGCCACCAAGCCCATCGACACCACGCCGCTGGTGCGCACTGCGAAGAAGCGCATCCGCAAGATCTTCGGCGACATCCACGAAGTCGTCCAGATGCCCAACCTGATCGAAGTCCAGCGCGAGAGCTACGAACAGTTCCTGCGCTCGGACCCGTCGGTCGGCTACGTCTCGGGCCTCGAGAAGACCCTGCGTTCGGTGTTCCCGATCCGCGACTTCGCGGGCACCAGCGAGCTGGACTTCGTCCACTACGAGCTGGAAGACCCCAAGTACGACGTGACCGAGTGCCGCCAGCGCGGCATCACCTACGCCGCGCCGATGAAGGTCACACTGCGCCTCATCGTGTTCGAGGTCGACGCCGAGACCGAGACCCGCTCGGTCCTCGATATCAAGGAGCAGGACGTCTACATGGGCGACATGCCCCTGATGACGGAGAACGGCACCTTCTTCATCAACGGCACCGAGCGCGTCATCGTTTCGCAGATGCACCGCTCGCCGGGCGTCCTGTTCGACCATGACCGCGGCAAGACCCACGCTTCGGGCAAGTTCCTCTTCGCCGCCCGCGTGATCCCGTACCGCGGTTCGTGGCTCGACTTCGAGTTCGACGCCAAGGACATCGTCAACGTCCGCATCGACCGCAAGCGCAAGCTGCCCGTCACCTCGCTGCTCTACGCGCTGGGTCTCGACGGCGAGCAGGTGCTGAACCACTTCTACGCCACCATGTCGTGGAAGCGCGGCTCGGGCGGGTGGCAGCTGCCTTACACTCCCGAGGCATGGCGCGGCGCGAAGCCGACCTTCGACATCGTCGATGCGAAGTCGGGCGAAGTCGTGTTCGCCGCCGGCACCAAGATCTCCCCGCGCGCCGCGAACAAGGCGCAGAAGGACGGTCTGGAAGAGCTGCTGCTGCCGACCGAGGAAATCTTCGGCCGCTATTCCGCCAAGGACCTGATCGACGAGTCGACCGGCCGCATCTACATCGAAGCCGGTGACGAAGTGACGCCGGAAAACCTCGACGCGCTCGACGCGGCGGGCTTCGACCAGATCGACCTGCTCGACATCGACGAAGTCAACACCGGTCCCTGGATCCGCAACACGATGAAGGCCGACAAGGCCGAGAATCGCGATATGGGTCTGGAAGCGATCTACAAGGTCATGCGTCCGGGCGAGCCGCCGACGAAGGAAACCGCCGAAGCCCTGTTCGACGGCCTGTTCTTCGACGCCGACCGCTACGACCTCTCGGCCGTTGGCCGCGTGAAGATGAACATGCGCCTCGGCCTCGATGCCGAGGACACCGTCACCACCCTGCGCGTCGAGGATATCCTCGCCGTGGTGAAGGAGCTTGTCGGCCTGAAGGACGGCAAGGGCGAGATCGACGACATCGACAACCTCGGCAACCGCCGCGTGCGTTCGGTGGGCGAGCTGCTGGAGAACCAGTACCGCGTCGGCCTGCTGCGCATGGAGCGCGCCGTGAAGGAGCGCATGTCGTCGGTGGACGTGTCGACGGTCATGCCGAACGACCTCATCAACGCCAAGCCCGCCGTGGCTGCCGTTCGCGAGTTCTTCGGTTCCTCGCAGCTCTCGCAGTTCATGGACCAGACCAACCCGCTTTCGGAAGTCACCCGCAAGCGCCGTGTTTCGGCCTTGGGCCCGGGCGGTCTGACCCGTGAGCGCGCCGGCTTCGAAGTCCGCGACGTTCACCCGACCCACTACGGCCGCATCTGCCCGATCGAAACGCCGGAAGGCCCGAACATCGGTCTGATCAACTCGCTGTCGACCTTCGCGCGCGTCAACAAGTACGGCTTCATCGAGACGCCGTACCGCAAGGTGCTCGACGGCAAGGTGACCAAGGACGTCGTCTATCTCTCGGCGATGGAAGAGCAGAAGCACACCGTCGCGCAGGCTTCGGCCGAACTGACCGGTGACGGCTCGTTCGTCGAGGAACTCGTCTCGGCTCGCCAGAACGGCGAATTCGTGATGAGCCCGCGCGACCAGATCACGCTGATGGACGTTTCGCCCAAGCAGCTCGTCTCGGTCGCCGCATCGCTCATTCCGTTCCTGGAAAACGACGACGCCAACCGCGCTCTCATGGGCTCGAACATGCAGCGTCAGGCCGTGCCGCTCGTGAAGGCCGATGCGCCTTACGTCGGCACCGGCATGGAAGAGACCGTCGCTCGTGACTCGGGCGCCGCGATCTCGGCTCTGCGTGCGGGCATCGTCGATCAGGTCGATGCGACCCGTATCGTCATCCGCGCCTCGGGCGACATCGAAGCCGGCAAGTCGGGCGTCGACATCTACCGGCTGCAGAAGTTCGAGCGTTCCAACCAGTCGACCTGCATCAACCAGCGCCCGCTGGTGAAGGTGGGCGAGCTGGTCGAGACCGGCACGATCATCGCCGACGGCCCGTCGACCGAGTTCGGCGAGCTGGCGCTGGGCCGCAACGTGCTCGTCGCGTTCATGCCCTGGAACGGCTACAACTACGAGGACTCCATCCTCATCTCCGAGCGCATCGTGAAGGACGACGTGTTCACGTCGATCCACATCGACGAGTTCGAGGTGATGGCCCGCGACACCAAGCTGGGTCCGGAAGACATCACCCGCGACATCCCGAACGTCGGCGAGGAAGCCCTGCGCAACCTCGACGAAGCGGGCATCGTCTACGTGGGCGCCGAAGTGCACCCCGGTGACATCCTCGTCGGCAAGATCACCCCGAAGGGCGAAAGCCCGATGACGCCGGAAGAAAAGCTCCTGCGCGCCATCTTCGGTGAAAAGGCTTCGGACGTCCGCGACACTTCGCTGCGTCTGCCGCCGGGCGTTTCGGGCACCATCGTCGACGTGCGCGTCTTCAACCGCCACGGCATCGAGGTCGACGACCGTACCCGCGCGATCCAGAACGAGGAAATCGAACGCCTCGCCAAGGACCGCGAGGACGAGCGTGCGATCCTCAACCGCGCCACCTACAACCGTCTGAAGGACATGCTCCTCGGCCAGGTCGCCACCTCGGCGCCCAAGGGCCTCAAGAAGGGCGTGGACATCACCGACGAGGTGCTGGCCGAAGTCGAGCGTCACGAGTGGTGGAAGTTCGGCGTTGCCGACGACCACGTCCAGTCGCAGCTCGAAGCGGTCAAGACCCAGTACGACCTCACCGTCAAGGCGATCCAGGAGAAGTTCGAGGACCGCAAGGAAAAGCTGGAGCGCGGCGACGAGCTGGCTCCGGGCGTCCTGAAGATGGTCAAGGTCTTCGTCGCGGTGAAGCGCAAGCTGCAGCCGGGCGACAAGATGGCCGGCCGTCACGGCAACAAGGGTATCATCAGCCGCATCCTGCCGCTGGAAGACATGCCCTTCCTGGAAGACGGCACCCCCGTCGACTTCGTGATGAACCCGCTCGGCGTGCCTTCGCGCATGAACGTGGGCCAGATCTTCGAGACGCACCTTGGCTGGGCCGCACGCGGTCTGGGCAAGCGCATCGGCGATGCTCTGGACGCATGGCGCGTGGCCAACCCCAACCCGGTCGCAGGGCAGCCGCCCGAGGCCGTTCGTGAACTGCTGACCGAAATCTACGGCGACAACTACGCCGCAGACATCGCCGAGCGCACGGACGACCAGATCGTCGAGTTCGCCGACTCCGTCCGCAAGGGCGTGCCGATGGGCTCGCCGGTGTTCGACGGCGCGGTCGAGAAGGACGTCACCGACATGCTCAAGCTGGCAGGTCTGGACGAATCGGGTCAGGTTGACCTGTTCGACGGCCGCACCGGCGACCGCTTCGATCGTAAGGTCACGGTGGGCATGAAGTACGTGCTCAAGCTGCACCACCTTGTCGACGACAAGATCCACGCCCGTTCGATCGGTCCGTACTCGCTCGTCACCCAGCAGCCGCTGGGCGGTAAGGCGCAGTTCGGCGGCCAGCGCTTCGGTGAGATGGAGGTCTGGGCTCTCCAGGCCTACGGCGCCGCATATACCCTGCAGGAAATGCTGACGGTGAAGTCCGACGACGTTGTCGGCCGCACCAAGGTCTACGAAGCGATCGTCAAGGGCGACGACACCTTCGAGGCCGGCATTCCCGAGAGCTTCAACGTTCTCGTCAAGGAAATGCGCTCGCTGGGTCTCAACGTCGAGCTGACCAGCCACGACGATGCCGAAGACGACGACGGCGTCGCCCTGGCGGCGGAGTAAGGGATGCAAGGGCGAGGCTTCGGCCTCGCCCCTACTCTCTCCCGCCCAGACAAGATTTCACCCTCTAGAGGGATAAAACTATGAACGACCTGACCAAGTTCACGAACCAGATGGCGAAGCCCGAGACGTTCGACCAGATCCAGATCGGTCTGGCGAGCCCCGAGCGCATCCGCTCCTGGTCCTTCGGCGAGATCAAGAAGCCGGAAACCATCAACTACCGCACGTTCAAGCCCGAGCGTGACGGCCTGTTCTGCGCCCGCATCTTCGGTCCCGTGAAGGACTACGAGTGCCTGTGCGGCAAGTACAAGCGCATGAAGTACAAGGGCGTCGTCTGCGAAAAGTGCGGCGTCGAAGTCACCGTCACCAAGGTGCGCCGCGAGCGCATGGGCCACATCGAACTGGCCGCCCCGGTCGCGCACATCTGGTTCCTCAAGTCGCTGCCTTCGCGCATCGGCCTGCTGCTCGACATGCAGCTCAAGCTGCTTGAGCGCGTCCTCTACTTCGAGAGCTACATCGTCATCGAGCCGGGCCTGACCCCGCTCGAGAAGTACCAGCTCCTGACCGAAGACGAGATGCTCGACGCCCAGGACGAGTATGGCGAAGACGCCTTCTCGGCCGGCATCGGCGCCGAGGCCGTCAAGCACATGCTGATGAACCTCGACCTCGAGCAGGAGCGCGCGGATCTGCTGCAGGAACTTGAGACGACCAAGTCGGAACTCAAGCCCAAGAAGATCATCAAGCGCCTCAAGGTCGTGGAATCGTTCATCGATTCGGGCAACCGCCCCGAGTGGATGATCCTCGACGTCGTGCCGGTCATCCCGCCCGAACTGCGCCCGCTGGTGCCGCTGGACGGTGGCCGCTTCGCGACCTCGGACCTCAACGACCTGTATCGCCGCGTCATCAACCGCAACAACCGTCTGAAGCGCCTGATCGAACTGCGCGCGCCGGACATCATCGTGCGCAACGAAAAGCGCATGCTGCAGGAAGCGGTCGATGCCCTGTTCGACAACGGCCGCCGTGGCCGCGTCATCACCGGCGCCAACAAGCGCCCGCTGAAGTCGCTGTCCGACATGCTCAAGGGCAAGCAGGGCCGCTTCCGTCAGAACCTGCTCGGCAAGCGCGTCGACTACTCGGGCCGTTCGGTCATCGTGACCGGTCCGGAACTCAAGCTGCACCAGTGCGGCCTGCCCAAGAAGATGGCGCTCGAGCTGTTCAAGCCGTTCATCTACGCCCGTCTGGACGCCAAGGGTCTGTCGATGACCCTGAAGCAGGCCAAGAAGTGGGTCGAGAAGGAGCGCAAGGAAGTCTGGGACATCCTCGACGAAGTCATTCGCGAGCACCCGGTCATGCTGAACCGCGCGCCGACGCTCCACCGTCTGGGCATCCAGGCGTTCGAGCCGGTCCTGATCGAAGGCAAGGCGATCCAGCTTCACCCGCTCGTCTGCTCGGCCTTCAACGCCGACTTCGACGGTGACCAGATGGCCGTCCACGTGCCGCTCTCGCTGGAAGCCCAGCTTGAAGCGCGCGTGCTGATGATGTCGACCAACAACATCCTCTCGCCCGCCAACGGCAAGCCGATCATCGTGCCTTCGCAGGACATGATCCTCGGCCTGTACTACCTGTCGCTCGACCGCGACGGCGAGCCGGGCGAAGGCATGAAGTTCGCGGACATGGCCGAAGTGCACCAGGCGCTGCACGTCGGTGCCGTGACCCTGCACTCGAAGATCGAGGCCCGCGTGCCGCAGACCGACGAGAACGGTCAGCAGTACATGAAGCGCTTCCAGACCACCCCGGGCCGCATGCTCCTGGGTGAATGCCTGCCGAAGTCGCACACGGTGCCCTTCGACGTCGTCAACCGCCTTCTCACCAAGAAGGAAATCGGTGACGTCATCGATCAGGTCTACCGTCACACCGGCCAGAAGGACACGGTGCTGTTCGCCGACGCGATCATGTCGCTCGGCTTCCGCAACGCGTTCAAGGCGGGCATCTCCTTCGGCAAGGATGACATGATCATTCCGGACTCGAAGGTGGCGCTGGTGGCCGAGACCAAGGAACTGGTTGCCGACTACGAGCAGCAGTACCAGGACGGTCTCATCACCCAGCAGGAGAAGTACAACAAGGTGATCGACGCCTGGAGCCGCTGCGGCGACCAAGTGGCGAACGCCATGATGGACGAGATCAAGGCCCAGCCGATCGACCCCGAAACCGGCCGCATGGCACAGATCAACTCGATCTACATGATGAGCCACTCGGGTGCGCGTGGTAGCCCGGCGCAGATGAAGCAGCTTGCCGGTATGCGCGGCCTCATGGCCAAGCCGTCGGGTGAGATCATCGAAACGCCGATCATCTCGAACTTCAAGGAAGGTCTGACCGTTCTTGAATACTTCAACTCGACCCACGGTGCTCGTAAGGGCCTTGCGGATACGGCGCTCAAGACGGCGAACTCGGGTTACCTGACCCGCCGTCTGGTCGACGTTTCGCAGGACTGCGTCGTCGTCGTCGATGACTGCGGCACCGAGCGCGCGCTGGAAATGCGTTCGATCGTGCAGGGCGGTTCGGTGATCGCCTCGCTCGCCGAGCGTATCCTGGGTCGTACCCTGGCCGAGGACATCGTCGACAAGGAAGGCAACGTCATCGCGACCAAGGGCCAGCTCCTCGACGAAGCCGCCGTGGCTGCGATCGAAGTGACCGGCCTGCAGTCGGCGCGCATCCGCTCGCCGCTGATCTGCGAAGCGACCCAGGGCGTCTGCGGCACCTGCTACGGCCGTGACCTCGCTCGCGGTACGCCGGTGAACATCGGTGAAGCCGTCGGCGTCATCGCGGCGCAGTCGATCGGTGAACCGGGCACGCAGCTGACCATGCGTACCTTCCACATCGGCGGTGCGGCACAGCTGAACGAAACCTCGCACCTCGAAGCGATCAGCGCGGGCCATGTCGAATATCGCGACATCCCGACGATCGTGGACAAGCGCGGCCGCATGCTGTCGCTGGCCCGTAACGGCGAGATCGTGCTGTTCGACACCGAAGGCCGTGAACGCGCACTGCACCGCGTGCCTTACGGTACGGTGCTGCTGCACAAGAACGGCGCCAAGGTCGAGCAGGGCGAACGCCTGGCCGAGTGGGATCCGTTCACCCTGCCGATCATCACCGAGACGTCGGGTATCATCAAGTATCAGGACCTGATCGACACCCGCACCCTGACCGAGCACGTCGATGACGCCACCGGCATGACCAGCCGCGTCGTCACCGAGGACCGTTCGACGGCCCGCGCCAAGAAGAAGGAAGATCTGCGTCCGCGCATCACCCTTCTCGACGACGCGAGCGGCGAATCGGCCCGCTACATGATGGCGCCGGGCACCACGCTCTCGGTCGAGGACGGCCAGACGGTCGAAGCGGGCGACATCATCGCCCGTGCCAGCCGCGAAGCCGCCAAGACCCGCGACATCACCGGTGGTCTGCCGCGCGTCGCGGAACTGTTCGAGGCCCGCAAGCCGAAGGACAACGCGGTCATCGCCAAGGTCTCCGGCCGCATCGAGTTCGTCCGCGACTACAAGGCCAAGCGCAAGATCGCGATCATCCCGGAAGAGGGTGAACCGGTGGAGTACCTGATCCCGAAGTCGAAGGTCGTCGACGTTCAGGAAGGTGACTGGGTCAAGAAGGGCGACAACCTGGTTTCGGGCTCGCCCGATCCGCACGACATCCTGGAAGTCCTCGGCGTGGAAGCGCTGGCGGAATACCTGGTTGCGGAAATCCAGGAAGTCTACCGACTGCAGGGCGTGAAGATCAACGACAAGCACATCGAGGTGATCGTTCGCCAGATGCTGCAGAAGGTCGAGATCACCGACGGCGGCGACACCACGCTGCTGGCGGCCGAGCAGGTCGACTACGAGGAAATGGCCGAGATCAACAGCAAGCTTCCCGAGGGCAAGCGCCCTGCGATCGGCAAGCCAGTTCTGCTGGGCATCACCAAGGCCTCGCTGCAGACCCGCTCGTTCATCTCGGCCGCGTCGTTCCAGGAAACCACCCGCGTGCTCACGCAGGCGGCGGTCGAGGGCAAGAAGGACTCGCTGATCGGTCTCAAGGAGAACGTCATCGTCGGTCGTCTGATCCCGGCCGGTACGGGTGCGGGCATGAACCGCGTTCGCGTGGCGGCTTCCAGCCGTGACGCGGCGCTCCGCGCGGCCACCCGCCGCGTGCAGGAAGCCATGATCCTCGCCAACACCGCCGAGGAAGAGCACAAGGCCGAACTGCTGCGCAACGCGGCGGACGACCTGGGCGACAGCCCGCTCGCGGCAGTCGAGGGCGAAACCCATGGCACCGACGCCGATGCCGGCGATTACCTGATCAAGGGCGACGAGGCAGAATAAGCCTCACCGCGTCAGGGCAGATTGAAAAGCCCCGCCGGAGCGATCCGGCGGGGCTTTTTGCATTCGGGATAGGACGGGACGGGCGAATTTCGCCTCCGCCCCTAGTCATCCCCGCGAAGGCGGGGACCCATCTGATGATCGTGCAACGGGCGCCGTCAGGAAATGGGTTCCCGCCGTCGCCGGTATGACGACGATACAATTGAAGTCGATCACGCTGCAGTCGATCGCCCAAATACTCGTTGCATGAATGTCACACATCTGTCGCCATCGACGAGTTGAGCGGAACCCCCCGTGCACCCTCGGGTTTCCCCTCATGAGATGATCGAAGGTAGCTAAGACACACGAACTGTTGTTGATCAGGTACATGGACCTTTCCCGCCACGGCGGCGGCGCAGCGCGATAGCTGCCGGTCCATCCCGTCACCCCAACGCGAACAGACCTCGTTACCCCCGCACGGCGGTGCCGTTTGCTGCGTCCCTGTACGGACACGGCAGCGATGCCGCGCCCCTCGATCCCTCGTACAACTGGCGGCGCTTTCCCCCCGGCTGCCATGATGGAGTTTGAGTTATGAAGAAGATTGCACTCTGCGCGGCTGCCCTGATCGCCACGCTTCCCGTCGCCGGTTACGCGCAGGACGCCGATCCTTCGGCGACCACCGAGGCCACCGCGCCTGACGGCACGCCCGCCTTCGGCATCGAGCCCTATTTCGGCATCATGGGCGGCTACGACAGCTACGACAAGCGCAGCGAGTTCGGCTCCCCGCGCGGCGGCAAGATGAACGGCGCGCTGATCCAGGGCGTCGCGGGTGTGAACGTGCCGCTCGGCCCGGTCTTCGTCGGTGCCGAAGGCAACGTCGCCAAGGGCTTCGGCGACATCGACTGGGAATACGGCGTGAAGGGCCGCGTCGGCGCCCGCGCCGGTGATAGCGGCATGATCTACGCCTCGGCCGGACACGAGTGGGTCAACGGCAAACGCGCCTATTCGGACCAGAAGGACTGGATCTACGGCGTCGGCGTCGAAGTCGGCCCCAAGGACATCGGCCTGGGCGGTGTGACCGGCAACGGCGGCCTGCGTCTGCGCTTCGAAGTCGATACTTACGACTTCGATAGCATCCGCCCGATGGCCGGTGTCGTCGCGCACTTCTGATCCATCGGGAAAGGACATCGTCCTTACCATGAAAAGGCCCCGCCGGAGCGATCCGGCGGGGCCTTTTGCCATCTGTCAGAAGTTCGCGAAAATGCCGGTGCCCGCGACCAGCACGTTCTTCGCGCCCTGACGGCCACCGGGATTGATGTACCACTGCAGGTTCGGGCGCAGGCTCAGACCGGCCATCAGGGCAATCGAATAGTTCGCCTCGATCGCGTATTCGTTGCTCTGCGGCTCGATGTCTTCGCCCAGCGCCGCGTTGCGCGCGTCCTGCAGGTCGCGCAAGTTGCGGTTCACGCGTGAGCGACCGACGGCAAGGCCGATCTGGTCCTTCGGGCGTCCGGGGATCAGGCCCGAATACGTCACGCCCGCGGTAATGACGTTGACCAGCTTGTTGGTCCGGTGGTCGGCGCTCACGAAGTTGAAGAAAGCTTCCAGAGCGCCCGCGCCGTCGGCATCGGCGGCGGTGAATTGCTGGCGCGCGACGGCGTAGATGCTGGCGCGGCCACGCTCACGCGCGAGCGGGTCGCCGGTCAGCTGCGCGAAGCCGCCATTGTCGTCATAGACGAGATTGTTGCTCTTGGAGGTGTCGAAGAACGCGCCGACTTTGTACGTGCCCGCTAGCTTCGGGTTCCCGCCCAGCTTCACGTCGAACCCGCGCTCCACAGCGACGAAGGCGCCCTGGCCCTTGAAGCCCATGTAGAAGCCCTTGTTCTGCGGGAAATTGTTGTCGTTGCGCTGGTAGACGCCGACCATCGTGTAACCCAGCTTGTCCTTCACCTTCACCCGGCCGCCCCAGGTGGTGACCGGGAAGTTGTACCAGTAGTTGAAGCTGGTGTGACCCGGCACGACGCCGCAGAAGTACAGGCTCTGGAAGTGGCAGGTGGTGGAGCCGAAGTCCTCGCCCATCGACATCTTGCCCAGCTTGATCTCCGCCGGGCCGATCGTCTGCTGATACCACAGCCCCGCCAGACGCCAGATCTGCCCGGCGCCGAACACGCCCTGCGGGTACTGCAGCAGGTCGAGGTTGTTGGTGTCGTTGATGTTGTTGCCGTGCCGGTTGGTGACGGCGGCGCGGAAGGTGCCGCCCTCGATCCCGGCGATCTTGCCCATGTCGAAGTCGAGGCTGGCACCGAGCTGCCCGGCGTACTGCGCCTGCTTGCTGGTGCCCGAATTCAGGTTGCCCGCGACGAAGCCGATGTAGCTGACGGTCGGCTTGATGCCGATGTCCTCCAGCGAAGTGCGGATGCCCGCCCAGTCGCCCAGCAGGTGCGGCTGTTCGGCCGGGGCGGAAGCGGCGGTTGTCTTCGGGCCCGATCGTTCGAACGGCTCCGACTGCTTGGGCGTGGTTTCGGTGGACCAGGTCTGGTCCTTGGTATCGCGTGCGGCGACCTGCACGACCTCGATCGAGGGTAGCGGCGGGGGAAGCGTGGCTGCGGGCATTTCGGTGTCCTCTCGGATGGACGCAGCGGGCCGCTCGCCGGGGCGCATATGCGCGCCCGGCGGCGTGCCGGTGGGTCCGGCAGCCCGTCTCAGCGTGGGTTGGTTGTCAGCGAGCGCTTGTGTTCACTCGCCTCGTCATCGCGAGGACCAAAGGTCCGCGGCGATCCAGGGCAGCACCACGCCGCCCTGGATTGCTTCGCTTCGCTCGCAATGACGAATGGGCATGTACGTCAGGCCCCGTTGAGCAGGTCGTAGGCGCGGATCACCTGGCTGTCGTCGACGGTGCCGTCGCCGCGTCCCGAGGTACTCAGGAAGAACTGGTGGGCCAGCGCCGCCAGCGGGGTCGCCGCCCTGGCGCCGCGCCCGGCCTCCAGCACGAGGCCGAGGTCCTTGACGAAGATGTCGATCGCGCTCGTCACTTCGGGCTCGGCCTCCAGCATGCGCGGGCCGCGATCGTTGAGCATCCAGCTTGCCGCCGCCGATCCGCCGAGGATCTCCAGCGCCATCGCGGGTTCGACGCCCACCTGCTTCGCCAGCGCCAGCGCCTCTGCGGCAGCGGCGATGTGGACGCCGCACAGCAGTTGGTTGACGACCTTCACCGCAGAGCCCTGCCCGGCGTTCTGGCCGACATGGAACAGCTTGCCGCCGACGCCCGACAGCACAGGATTGAGTTCGGCGAACAGCGCGTCCGAACAGGCGACCATCATCGACAGCGAGCCTGCCTTCGCCCCCGCCGTGCCGCCCGAAACCGGCGCATCGACGAAACGGCGGCCTGCGGCCTCGACCTCGGATGCGATCGCGGCGACTTCGATCGGCGGGCAGGTCGCAGTCAGCAGCACCACGGCGCGTTCGGGCAGCGCCGCCAGCGCGCCGCCGTCGAACAGGACCGAACGGGCCTGCGCGGCGTTGACCACCATCAGCATCAGCACGTCGGCTTCCTCGGCCGCGCCCGCCGCGCTGGTGGCGGAGGAGCCGCCTGCCTTGACCAGAGCCTCCATCGGCTCGGTGCGAAGGTCGAAACCGGTGACGGCGTGGCCCGCCTTCAGGAGATTGAGGGCCATCGGCATGCCCATGGCACCCAGACCGACGAATGCTACCTTGCTCATTTCACGTATTCCCATGGATCAGCGATTGACCTGGCGGGCGGGGATCAGCAGCACGAGGGCCACGCCGATCAGTTCGACCGCGGTGATGGTGTAGAGCCCCGCCGACAGCGACTTGGTGGCGTCCACCACCCAACCGATGACGAAGGGCGAGACGAAGCCCGCGACATTGCCGATCGCGTTGATCGCGCCGATGCCTGCCGCCGCCCACACACCGCCGAGGAAGGCGGGCGGGATCGACCAGAACTGCGCGGTCTGGGTCAGCAGGCCCGCCGTCGCGAACGAGAGGATCAGCACCGAGAGTGGCAGGTTGCCGATCGCCAGCGGCGAGAGCGCAAGGGCGATCGCACCCATCGCCATCGGCAGCATCAGGTGGAAGCGGCGCTCGCGGCGAAGGTCGGCGCTGCGGGCAAGGACGAGGATGACGACGACCGCGAACAGGAAGGGGATCGCGCTGATCAGGCCGTTCTCCAGCGGATCGGTGACGCCCGCCGCTTTCACCATCGTCGGCAGCCAGAACGAGATCGCGTACTGACCCATGACGATGCAGAAATAGAGCAGGCTGAGCAGCCACAGGCGCTTGTCGGCCAGGAACTGGCGGAGCGACATGTGCGCGGTCTTCTCGCGGTTGTCCTCGGCGAGATCGGCCTCGATGATCTTTTTGTCGTCAGCCGACAGCCAGTCGACGTCGGCCGGGCGGTTGGGCAGCATCCAGAAGGTGGCGATGCCGGCGATCAGCGCGGGGATCGCTTCGAGCAGGAACAGCCAGCGCCAGCCGCCCCAGCCCGACGAGCCGTGGAAGGTGTCCATGATCCAGCCCGACAGCGGCGAGCCGAGCACGCCCGAGATCGGAATGGCGATGAAGAAGATCGACATCGCGCGCGACCGGCGGGCCGAGGGGAACCAGTAGGTGATGTAGAGCAGCACGCCCGGCGCGAACCCGGCTTCGGCAAGGCCCAGCAGGAAGCGCAGGATGTAGAAGTGCATCGGCGTCTGCGCGAAGGCGAAAAGCCCTGAGATGATGCCCCAAGTAATCATGATCCGCGCGATCCACAGCCGCGCGCCGACCTTGTGCATGATGAGGTTGCTGGGCACCTCGAACAGCGCGTAGCCGATGAAGAAGATGCCCGCGCCAAGGCCGTAGACATATTCGCTGAGGCCCAGCTCGCTCGCCATCTGCAGCTTGGCGAAGCCGACGTTCACGCGGTCGAGGTAGGCCGCGAAGAAGCAGAAGAACAGGAACGGCATCAGCCGCCAGGTCACCTTGGCGTACAGGCGTTCGCGGTGTTCGTCCTTGGGCGCGGCGACATCGCGCGGCATCTCGGTTGCGAGACTCAACGCCTCTCTCCTTTTATGTTCTTTGATACGGTTTTCGAAGGAGCGCTTCACGGGCCCGTTGAGAACGGCCGGGAAGCGCTCCCGTTGCGACCCGGAAGGGTTAACCCAGCCAGGAAAGCGTGCGGGCAACGACCTGGTCGGTCGAGATGCCGTAGCGGTCGTGCAGCGTCGGCAGAGCGCCCGCGTCGAGGAACTTGTCGGGCAGGCCGATCTGGCGGAAGCCCGAAGGCACCGTGCCGCTGCCCAGCAAGCAGGCCGCGACCGCTTCGCCCAGGCCGCCGATCACCGAATGGTTCTCGGCCACCACGACCAGACGACCGGGCTTTGCGGCGACGGCCTCGATGATGGTCTTCTCGTCGAGCGGCTTGATCGTCGGGCAGTGGAGCACGGCGGCCTCGACCTTGTCGGCGCGCAGGCGGTCGGCGGCTTCGAGGGTGCGCATGGTCATCAGGCCCGAGGAGATGAACAGCACGTCGGCGCCGTCACGCAGCATCTTCGCCTTGCCGAGTTCGAACTTGTAGTCGTATTCGTCGAGGACGGCGGGCACCTTGCCGCGCAGCAGGCGCATGTAGACCGCGCCCTTGTGGTCGGAAATCTGCGGCACCGCCTGCTCGATGTCGATCGCGTCGCACGGATCGACGATGGTGAGGTCGGGCATACCGCGGAAGATCGCGAGATCCTCGGTCGCCTGATGCGAGGGGCCGTAGCCGGTGGTGAGGCCGGGCAGCGCGCAGCACACCTTCACGTCCAGCCCTTCCTCGGCGATGGCGAGGCACAGGAAGTCGTAGGCGCGGCGGGCGGCGAAGACGGCATAAGTCGTCAGCCAGGGCTGGAAGCCTTCGCGCGCCATGCCTGCGCCCGACATCATGAGGAGCTGTTCGGCCATGCCCATCTGGTAGAACCGGTCGGGGTGGTTCTGCTGGAAGATGTGCAGGTCAGTGTACTTGGCGAGGTCGGCGGACATGCCGACGATGTTCTGCTTCGTCTCGGCCAGCTTCGAGAGCGCGTGGCCGAACGGAGCGGAGACGGTGCGCTGGCCCTCGGCGGCGATCGAGGCGATCATCGCGGAGGTCTTCAGGCGCGGTTTAGCGGGTGCTTCAACGGACATTGCGGTCAGTCTTTCGTAAATCTGGGGAGGATCAGGCGGCTGCGGCGGCGTAGCCGGCGTCGAGCACTTCGATGGCCTTGTCCCACTCGTCCTCATCGACGCGGATGAAGTGCGTCTTCTCGCGCTCCTCCAGGAACGGCACGCCGCGACCCATGAGGGTGTCGGCGACGATCACGCGGGGGCGCGGATCGTCGAGTTCGCGCGCTTTGTCGAAGGCTTCGACCAGCGCTTCCATGTCGTTGCCGTTCACGAACTGCGCATGCCAGCCGAAGGCGGCGAACTTGGCGGCGATGTCGCCCATGCCCAGTACCTGCGTGGAGGGACCGTCGGCCTGCTGGTTGTTGAAATCGACGATCGTGATGAGGTTGTCGAGCTTCCAGTGCGCGGCCGATGCGGCGGCTTCCCAGGTCGAACCTTCGCCCAGTTCACCGTCCGACATCAGGTTGTAGACGAACTGCCCGGTGCCCTTGCGCTTGAGGCCGAGCCCCATGCCCACCGCGATGCCGAGACCCTGCCCCAGCGAGCCGCCCGAGATTTCCATGCCCGGCGTGTACGACGCCATGCCCGACATCGGCAGGCGGCTGTCGTCCGAACCGTACGTCTCCAGTTCCTCCAGCGGGATCACGCCCGCCTCGATCAGCGCCGCGTAGAGCGCGATGGCGTAGTGGCCGATCGAAAGCAGGAACCGGTCGCGGCCTTCCCACTCCGGCTCACCGGGACGGTAGGTCAGCGCGCGGAAGTACGAGACGGCGAGTACGTCGGCGACGCCGAGCGCCTGCCCGACATAGCCCTGGCCCTGGACCTGACCCATCTTCAGCGCATGGCGACGGATGTTGTAGGCGCGGCGCGAAAGCTCGGCGACCGGCATGTTGGTTGCGGAAACGGTCATCAATTCTCCTCACGACGCGAGGAGATGCCTTTGGCCCCAGTCTGTGGGCGCTTCGTGCGATCCTCTCGGCGTCAGTTTTTCTGATCTGTTGCCGCTTTATCAATTCCACATGCACCTATGACAAATGGACGTTTCTCACTATATGGTGACTGAGATTCACCTATGCCGATTGCATTACAGCCTCTCAGCGTCTTCGAAGCCGCCGCCCGCCAGGGCTCCTTCCGTCAGGCCGCCGACGAACTCGGCCTGACGCCGAGCGCGGTGAGCCACGCGGTGACCAAGCTGGAGAACAGCCTCGGCACCCGCCTGTTCGACCGCAGCCTCCGGCAGATAAAACTGAGCGCGGACGGCGAGGCCCTGTACCGCCACGTCGCCGCCGGGTTCGTGGAGATCCGGCGCGGGCTGGAAGAAGTCTCGGCCCGCCGCGCCCGGTTCCTGCGCCTGCACGCCGCGCCCAGCTTCGCGGCCTTGTGGCTGACCCCGCGCCTGCCCGCGTTCCTCGAAAGCCACCCCGGCATGGACATCCGCATCACCGCCAGCACCGACTATTCGCGCTTCGCCGCCGACGAGGTCGATGCCGACATCGTCAACGGCCCGCCGCTGCCCGGCCCGGTCAAGGCAATCCCGCTCGGCGAAGAGGAGGTGACGGTGCTCTGCACACCGCAGATGGCCGCCTCGATCACCTGCGCGGCGGACGTCATGGCGCTGCCGCTGATCAATGGCGACCGCAACCGCGTGACCTGGGCGCGCTGGGCGGAACTTGCCGGCGTCCCGGCGCCGAAGGCTTACGCGATGCGCTTCGACCGCAGTTTCATGGTGATCGCCACTGCTGCCAACGGGCTGGGCGTAGCGCTCGAATCGACCCGCCTCGCCCAGCGCGAACTGGCGGAAGGGCGGCTGGTCGCGCCGCTACCGGGATGCACGATTCGCGAGACGCTGCATTCGCTGGTCTATCCGCTGATCCACGCGGACCGCCCGATCATCCGGGCGTTCGAGACGTGGCTGCTGGCGGAACTGGCTTCGGCCGAGACCTGAAATCCTGCCGGTGGGGGCTTCGACAAGCTCAGCCTGAGCGGGGTTGAAAAGTCCATCTTACCTCTGCTCAACCCAAGGGTGCGGAGAGGTTGTTACACCATACCCGCTCACCCTGAGCTTGTCGAAGGGTCGCAGCCCCACCCCAACACCTCACTCCGCCGCGACGGCTTCCTGCGCGGCGTTGGCGGCCTCGATCTCCGCCGCCTTGGCTTCCACCAGGCTGACGATGTGGTCGAGCATGGATTCGCTCTGCACGGTGTGGTCGGTCACGCCCGAAAGATAGACCATGTGCTTGCCGTTGCCGCCGCCGGTGAGGCCGATGTCGGTCTCACGCGCCTCGCCGGGGCCGTTGACGACGCAGCCCAGCACCGAGAGCGAGAGCGGCGTCTTGATATGCTGCAGGCGTTCTTCCAGCGCCTCCACGGTGCGGATCACATCGAAGCCCTGCCGCGCGCAGCTGGGGCACGAAACCACGCGAACGCCGCGCGTGCGCAGGCCGAGCGCCTTGAGCATCTCGAAGCCGACGCGCACTTCCTCTTCCGGCTCGGCCGAGAGCGAGACGCGCAAGGTGTCGCCGATGCCCGACCACAGCAGCATGCCCATGCCGATCGAGGACTTGACGGTGCCGCCGATCAGCCCGCCCGCCTCGGTGATGCCGAGGTGCAGCGGGCAGTCCACCGCGTCCGCCAGCCCCTGATAGGCGGCGACAGCGAGGAACACGTCGCTGGCCTTCACCGCCACCTTGTACTCGTGGAAGTCGTGGTCCTGCAGCAGCTTGATGTGGTCCATCGCCGATTCGACGAGGGCATCGGGGCAAGGCTCGCCGTACTTTTCGAGTAGGTGCTTCTCGAGGCTGCCCGCGTTCACGCCGATGCGGATCGCGCAGCCGTTGGCCTTGGCGGCGCGCACCACTTCCGCGACGCGGTCGGACGAGCCGATGTTGCCGGGGTTGATGCGCAGGCACGCCGCGCCCGCGTCGGCGGCTTCCAGAGCGCGCTTGTAGTGGAAATGGATGTCCGCGATCAGCGGCACGCGCGATCCGCGCACGATCTCCCGGAACGCCGCCGTCGATTCGACGTCGGGGCAGGAGACGCGGATAAGGTCCGCCCCGGCATCCTCGCAGCGGCGGATCTGCTCGATCGTCGCCTTCGCGTCGGATGTCAGGGTGTTGGTCATGGTCTGGACCGTGATCGGCGCATCGCCGCCGACGGGGACGCTGCCGACCATGATCTGGCGGCTCTTGCGGCGCTCGATATCGCGCCAGGGTCGGATGGAGGACATGAAGCCTCTATAGGCGCTCTGCCTTGCGGATTGAAGACGCATTCCGGTGTGCTGGCGACTTCGCGCGATTTCGGGCATTCACGCGTCCATGACTGTGCATGCTTCCGACAAACCCCTCACCGACGACGAGACCTCCGAACTTCCGCTGCTGTTCGGGCGCGTGCTCGACGGCCGGGGCGGTGCGCGCGTGGTCGGATGGAAAGAGGCACAGCGCTGGAAGCCCGGCGTAGAGGGCGAAGTGCTGTGGATCCATCTCCTGCGCACCCATCCCGGCATGCAGGAGTGGCTGGAGGCGCACTGCGCCATCCCCGAGCCCACGGCCGAACTGCTCACCAGCGACGCCAACCGCCCCCGCGCCTTTCGCGAGGGGCAGACGCTGGTGGCGACGCTGCGCGGGATCAACTTCAACCCCGGCGCCGCGCCCGAGGACATGCTTTCGCTGCAGTTGTGGAGCGACGGCAGCCGCGTCGTCACCCTGCGCCGCGCGCCGCTGCAGACACCCCGCCTCGTCGCCGACGATCTCGACGCGGGCAGCGGGCCGCATGACGCGGGCGCGCTCGTCACCGCGCTCACCGAGCACCTGATCGACCGCATGAGCCACGCCATCGTCGACATGAACGCCATGATCGACGACCTCGAGGACGAGACGGCCGATACTTATACCGACCAGACCCTCGACAAGATCGCCATGATCCGCCGCCAGAGCCTTGCCCTCAAGCGCCATATGTCGCCGCAGCACGAGGCGCTGACCGCCATCGCCAACGGCGCGCCCGGCTGGTTCGAGGACCACGACCGGCGCGAGATCGCCGAATCGATCGCCCGCCTGCGCCGCTATCTCGACGACCTCGACATCAGCAAGGAATCGGCGGTCGTGCTGCAGGACGACATCCGCGCCCGCGCCGCCGCGAACAGCCAGCGCACGCAGTATGTGCTGGCGGTGGTGGCTGGGGTGTTCCTGCCGCTGACTTTCATCACCGGCTTGCTGGGGATCAACGTCGGCGACATTCCGCTGGCGGAGCAGGGATCGCACGGCTTCTGGATCATCGTCGGCATCTGCGCGGCGATCCTGGGCGTGGAGATCGCACTGCTCAGGCGGTTGAAGTGGTTCTGATCCTCCCTGTTCCGCAGGAATGGGGAGGTGGCAGCGCGAAGCGCTGACGGAGGGGTTCGCCCCCTCCACCACCCGCTACGCGGGCGGTCCCCCTCCCCATCGCTTCGCGACAGGGAGGAGCCTTAAAGAACCTTCGCGAACAGGAACTCCTCGTCCCGCTGCTCGCCGACCATGAAATGAATGTCGGCGACTTTCTCGAACCCGTAGCGCGCGTAGAATTTCTGCGCCCCGGGGTTGTCGGAATAGACCGAGAGCTGGACCTCGCCCGCCCCGAAGGCCGCCGCTTCCGTCAGCGCCCAGTCCATCAGCGCCGCGCCGATGCCCTGCCCGGTCGCCTCGGGCGCGGTGTAGAGTTGCTTGAGTTCGATCACGTTCCCTGACCGCGCATGTTCGGGCCAGCCGCAGGCCATCACCAGCTTGCAATAGCCGAGCAGGTGCCCGTCCCGCTCCGCCAGCATCACCCGCATCGCAGGGTCGGCGATCTCCTTCGCCACCTTGGCCTCGCTGTGCGAACCGGCAAGGAAGTTCGCCAGGTCGTCCGGCACGTAGAGGTGGCCGAACTTGGCGACGAAGCTGTCGGTGCCCAGACGCGCCAGCGCGGCGGCATCGGCGGGGGTGGCGGTACGAAGCTCCATTACAGTTCCTTGGTCATGCAGATCGAAAAATCATCGGAGACGTAGTCCCCGAAAGGCGCGCACTCGACGAAGCCGTGCGCGCGGTAGAGGCCGTGGGCCGGGTGGAACGGCTCGGGCCGCCCGGTCTCGAGGCTGACACGGGCGTAGCCGCGCGCTCTCGCCTCTTCCAGCAGCCTCAGCAGCAGCGCCTTGCCCACGCCCCGGCCGCGATACTCGGGCGCAGCGCGCATCGACTTGAGTTCGCCGTGGCTTTCGGAAAGGTGCTTGATCGCGCCGCAGCCCGCCAGCACATCGCCGTCCCATGCGGAGTAGAACGTGACGTCCGGCTGGCGCAGGCGCGCTGCGGGCATGGCGTGGACGCTCTCGGGCGGGGACCAGCGATGCATCTCGTCGAGGTGGAACTGGAGCAGCGCCAGCACCGCCTCTCCGGTGAGGTCGTCGGGCCTTATGGTGAGGTTCATCGGTCTACTCTGCGTGCTTGTCGGCCTTGCGGCGGCCCATCCGCATGCCCGCTTCCAGCCGCGCCCGCAACTGGGTGTAGTAGTCCGAGAGGAAGCGCCGCTCGGCGCCCCAGCCGTCGTTGCGGCCGATCTTCTCGGCGATGGTCTGGTAGACCGTCTCGACCGCGTCGGTCCGGTCCTCACGCAGTACGCGCTCCAGCGCCTGCAGCTCGAATTCGCCGTAGACCGCCAGTTCGTGATCCTCGAAGCGGAACTGGAAGCGCTCGGCCACCGACGCTTCGGAGGTCGTCATCGCCGCCTCCAGCTTCTGCTTCGGGCGTTCGAGCACCCAGCTTCCCGCGATCACGTCGCCCGCGCGCAGGGCGTCGCGGTTGAACAGCGGGAAGAGCAGGAAGATCGCCAGCCACCCCGCCGCCGCCAGCCAGGCCATGCCGTTGTCTGGCCCCGCCATGGCGATGAGCGGGATCGGCAGAAACATCTCGATATCGCGCAGGAGATTGCGGGCGATCACCATCTCGGCGGTGAGGCGGCCGCCGTCGCGCGCGGCGATGCGGATGCCGGTCATGCGCTTGCCCGGCGTCGCGCCCCTTGGCCCCAGCTCGAAGTAGAGGAAGTAGGCGTTGCGGAACAGGAACATCGCCACGATCCACACGACGATGAGGAACTGCAAGACCTGCGCCCCGGCCCCCTTGCCGTCGACCGCCTGCGCGATCTGCGCCGCGCCGCCAGCGACCTGCATCAGCGCGATCGAGGTGCCGATTATCAGCATGACGATGATAAGAAGGTCGAGGATCAGCGCCCCCACGCGCGCGCCGCGCCCCGCCACGGTGACCGGCAGCGCGATGCCCTCCGGCGTCACGAGCACGCGCTGCTTGCCGACGCGCGCACGGTTGATCCGGCGCTTCATCGCCCGGCCCTCCCGCGATAGGCGAAGAAGTAGGCACTCCACGCCAGCAGCATGAATCCGCCGACCGCGAGGCGCGCGGGCGTCTGGTCGACCAGCTGGCGCGCGAAGCCCTCCAGCAGCGCGGCGACGACGAGCATCAGCACTACGCCCACCATGACCACCGCCGCGCGGCGCCCGGCTTCGGCGGTCGCGGTCAGCACCGGGCGATTGCCGGGAAAGGCGATCGCGCGCCCGACATGCAGCCCCGCCGCGCCCGAGAGCAGGATCGCGAACAGCTCGGTCGTGCCGTGGATGCTGATCCACCCCGCGAAGTCGAGCAGCAGCCCCGCCTTCCAGTAGACCCACCCCATCGCCCCCAGCCCGGCCAGATTGTGGACCAGCAGCAGCAGCGACGGAATACCGAGCGCAAAACCGAGCGCAAAGGCGAGGATCGAGACTTGCGCATTATTGCTGAACAGCTGGGCAGCGAAAATGCTCATGCCCGTCTTCTCGGTATTGCCGAAGATCGTGCCGCGCAGCGCATCGGCGCTGGCGCCGGGGACGCGCTCGCCCGCCATCTCGCGGCCCATCAGGGCGAAGTACCATTCGGGATCGTGCGAAACGAGCAGCCAGCCGACCACCGCGCCCGCCACCATGACGAGCAGGGCGATCCCGATCTCGAAGCCGATGCCGCGCACCGCCCGGCTCCAGCCGCCGCCGAGGAACCCGCGCAGCCACTCCCACAACGACGAGCGCGGGCCGTAGACCACGAACCACGCCCGCTGCACCAGCGATTCCAGATAGCCCAGCGTCGCCGCGTCGAGCGAAGTCTCGCGCGCGATGGAGAGGCTGGAGGCGACCGTGCGGTACAGGCCCGGCAGCGCCAGCAGGTCCTCGTCCGAGATGCCGCGCAGGCGGCCCTTCTCCATGCGCACGACGATGTTCTCGAGCCGCTGCCAGTCCGCCTCGCGCTCCAGCCGGAAGCGGTCGGAACGCAGCGCGGCGCTTTCGATGGCAGCATTCGATATCGCGTTCATCCGATCGCTCCCGAACGCTTGATGGCAAGGTAGGCATCGATCAGCCGGGTGCCGACCTGCCGCCACGGCGCTTCGATCACATCGACGCCGATCTGCCGCAGCCGCCGGGTGACGAGCGCGCGCTGGCGCAGCAGGCCATCGGCGGCAACCGCCATCGACAGCACTTCCATGTCGTCGGGCTCGGCGGTGGACAGCGTCTCCAGTTCCTCGTCCGCCATCGTCACGAACAGGACGACATGGCGCGACACCAGCCGTCCGATGCTCTCGATCATCAGTTCAGCGCTGGTGGGGTCGGAGAAGTCGGAGAAGATCACGATCAGCGAGCGGCGCTGCAGCCTCCCCGCCAACGTAGCGAGGGCGAGGGTGAAGTTGGGCTCCTCCGTGCGGTACTCCAGCCCCGCCGCCGCGCGCTGGAGGCGGTGGAACTCGCTGCTGGCGGTGACGAAGGGCGTCGCCACCTCGGGCCGCGAAGCGAAGCCGAACAGTGAGACCCGGTCGCCGCCCTTGAGCGCCACGAAGGCCGTCGCCAGCGCCGCCGAGACCGCGCGATCGAGGCGGGGCATCCCGGCGATCGGCTCGCACATCGCCTGCCCGCAGTCGAAGGCGAAGACGATCTGGTTGTTGCGCTCGACCTCGTATTCCTTGGCATAGAGGTGCACGTGGCGGGCCGACGATTTCCAGTCGATCCGGCGGCGATCCATGCCGGGCTGGTACTCGGCGAGCGATTCGAACTGCGTGCCCTCGCCCCGGATGCGGCGGGCGAGCAGGCCGTACTGAGCATCCTTGAGGAACGTCTGCAGCGTGGGGGAGCGCACGGCGGCGACGTTGGGCCAGCCCCGCACCGTCTCGTCCAGAGTCCCCGCCAACTGCCGCGCGCCGAGGCCCAGCGGCCCGGTCCAGCGCAGCCATGCGCGGGTGACCTTGCCCGTGCCGCGACGCGAGGGCGTGAAGGTGCCGGAGCCGCGCCAGCCGTCGTCACCGGCGGTGAGCGGAAACACCAGCCGCCCGCCGGGTGCGAGGCGCGGGTCGCACTCCAGCGCCAGTTCCGCGCGCGAGGGCCTGCCGGAGCGCAGCGCGACTGCGGCCTCCATCCGGCCCTCGGCGCCGACTTCGACGTCGCCGGGCACCGTAACCCGAAGGTCCGCGACCCGGCCGCCAAGCAGCGCGTCGATCACCACCAGCACCAGCACGGCGAGCCCCGCGACCGGCGCGATCACCCACAAGTCCGGGCTCGCCGCCGCGATCACCAGCGCAACCGGGGCGATCGCCGCCAGCGTCACCGCCGCGCGGGCCGTCGGGACTATCGGGGCGAAGGCAAACTTCACCGGATCAGCGCGGCGCTTCGGTCTGCTCGACCAGCTGGGCGACCAGCGCCTCGACCTGCTTGCCCTCGATCTCGGCCGCCGGGCTGAGCAGCAGGCGATGGCGCAGCACCGAAGTCGCCAGTGCCTTCACATCATCGGGCACCACGTAGTCGCGCCCGTCGAGCGCGGCGCGGGCGCGAGCGGCACCGGCCAGCAACACGGCGGCGCGGGGGGAGGCACCGCTCGACAGGTCCGCAGACTCGCGGGTCGCACGCACGAGGCGCACGATGTAGTCGGTGACACTGTCCGCCAGCTTCACCGAGGCCACTGCCCGCGTCACCGCTTCCAGCTGCGCAGGGGTCGTGACCGTGACGATGCCCACCTCCGCCGGTGTCGGCGCACCGCGATTCTCGCCATAGCGCGCGACGATGCGACGCTCCTCCTCGGCGCTGGGATAATCGACCAGCACCTTGAACAGGAAGCGATCGAGCTGCGCCTCGGGCAGCGGGTAGACGCCCTGGCTCTCGATGGGGTTCTGCGTGGCGACCACGGTGAAGTGCGGCGGCAGCGGATGCGCGGTGCCGTCCAGCGTCACGCGGCGCTCCTGCATCGCTTCGAGCAGCGCGGCCTGCGTCTTGGGCGGGGTGCGGTTGATCTCGTCCGCCAGCAGCAGGTCGCAGAAGATCGGGCCGTGCGTCAGGGTGAACTGGCTGGTCTGGAAGTTGAACAGGTTGGAGCCGAGAATGTCGCCCGGCATCAGGTCCGGCGTGAACTGGATGCGCCCGAAGTCCAGCCCCAGCGTCGCCGCGAAGCACTGCGCAAGGAAGGTCTTGGCGGTCCCCGGAGGTCCTTCCAGCAGTACATGGCCGCGCGCCATCAGCGCGATCAGCAGATGCTCGATCGTCTCGGCCTGCCCGATCACGCCCTTGCCCACTTCGGCGCGGATCGCCTGCGCGAGCGCGCCTACTTGTGCGATATCGGGTGCAGTCTCGGTCATCGGGTCAGCGTCCTTTCGAGCGCGTGGAGATCGCGCGCGGCCTTGAGGAGATCGTGCGAACGCCCGGCCGCATGGAGGCGGGCGGCGATCACGGAGAAGGGCTCACCATCAGCCCCGCGCGCGGCAAGCGCCCGGTCGATGGCGGCGTCGGTGTGCTCGGCATCCACGCCGCGCGGCAGGGCCAGCGCCGCGACCAGCCGTTCCCGCGCGCGGTCGGCGTAAGGCGGGCCGAGCAGGTGGAAACGGCGCGTACGGCGCACCAGCCCGGCGGCATTGCTCACCAGCGCGCGCTTGCCGAAGGCGATGGCCCGCTCGGGCACCAGCGGCGGCCCGAAGCGCAGGAACGCGCGCCAGCCCACCGCCACCGCCGCCAGCAACAGGCACAGCGTCGCGGCAAGGAACGGCGGCGTGAAGGCGAGCGTCAGCAGGTTCTGCGCATGGCCGTAGCCGGGCAGGGTCATGTCGAAGACGACAGCACCGCCCGGCGCTACTCCGGTGGCGCGCACCAGAGCCTCGGCCAACTGCGCGCTCTCGATCCGGGCCATCCCGTAGTTGTCGAGGAGGTCCGGCTCGAAGACCATGACTACCGGGTAGCGGCCCTCTTCGTAGTCCTCGCCCTCGATATAGTGCTGGCCGTCCTGCGCCATCGCGTCGAGGCCGTCGTAGCGACCACCGTCGTCCATGAAGCCCGCCAGCACCAGCTTGCCGTCGCGGCTGACGACAAGCGGCACCAGCCCCTCGCCCTTGCCCGCCTGCACGGTGCCGGTCGGCAGCGTCCCGGAAATCCCGTCGGCCCGCCAGCCCGCCTGCGCTTTCGGCAAGGTATCGTCGCTCAGCGTCAGTTCGTCGAGGAAGCCCGGCCAGTCCAGCGTGCTTTCGCCGCCGAGGCGCACCCAGCCTTTCTTCGCCTTGTCGCGCTGCTCGCGGATCGGCGGCATCGGCTGCCACTTGGGCGCGATCACCAGCGTCGGCCCGATCGAGCGCCGGGCGCTGACGATCTTGTCGATCTCCTTGCCCTTGATGATCGCGGGCGGGGTAAGCACCAGAAGTCCCGGCCTTTTGAGTGCCGCAGGATTGCGCGTCGCCTCGACCGCGAAGCCGCGCCGTTCGAGGTAGTCGGCCATCGCCGCATAGCCGTTGAGGCCCTTGCCCTCCGCATGTGCCTTGCCGTCGTTGGCGGTGCCCATGCCGATGCCGGTGCCGATCATCCACAGCAGCGCCACGAACAGCAGCGCGCCGAGCACCACCATCGCCAGCACCGCCCAGAGCGAGAACGGATTGGCGCCGACTGCTACGCCTTTCGTCTTCACGTTCATGCCCGAAGCTCGACTTGCGCGAACTGCGCATAGGCGGTGCGGGCGGCGCTCCAGTCCTGCGCGTCGAGATCCCGCAGCGCGAACAGGGCACGCTCGACCCGCCCGGCGATCACGGCGAAGGCGCTGCGGCCGCTCTCGGGCAGCATCGGCAGCACGGCGATCTCGCGCGCGGTGCTGGCGGGATGGAGCCAGTCGGGCCGCGCGTCGGAAATCTGGCGCACGCTGCGCCGGAGCAGCAGATGCGCGGCCTCTCCATAGCGACCCTGCGCGGCGAGGTTGTCGGCGTCTTCCAAAAGCGCCACCGCCTCGGCCTGCGTCGGAGTCCAGTGGACCTCCTCCAGCTTCGGACGGCGGCTGCGCCAGGCGTCGAGGCTAGGCTCGATCAGCAGGCGCCAGAGGATGAACAGCGCCAGCGCCGCCGCTCCGGCGATGAGAATCCACTGGAACACCGGCCACGACATGCCGAGCAGCTTGCCGACCGGCGTGAAGATCGCCTCCAGCAACCGGCCGAGCGCTTTCAGCCATTCGGGAATGTCGGTGGGGGGAACGGGCTTGGGGTCCGGGAGCGGCGTGAATTGGATGTCCGCCGCGTCGCGCACGGCCTTCCAGTCCCGCGCCGCGTCTGCGGCCGAACCCGCTTCAGTGCCCCCGCCAATCGTCACGCCCGGCACGATTGCATGGCGGGAAGTGCGGCGCAAGCGGTTGAAAGGGTTCGTCGTGTCGGGAAAAGGCCCCCTCCGTCAGTCGCTGCGCGACTGCCACCTCCCCATTGCTGCGCGACAGGGAGGATCAGGCAAATCCTCCCCGTTCCGCAGGAATGGGGAGGGGGACCGCCCGCGTAGCGGGTGGTGGAGGGGTCAGCCCCGCTTGCGCGCCTGCTCGTAGGTCCCCAGCGGGCGCACGTACTTGCAGTGGAACGCCAGCTCCTGCAGCGCCGAATCAATGCGCGCCTCGCCGGGGGCGCCTTCGATATCGGCGTAGAAAGTCGTCGCCGCGAAGCTGGCGCCGATCTGGTAGCTCTCCAGCTTGGTCATGTTGACGCCGTTGGTCGCGAAACCGCCCAGCGCCTTGTAGAGCGCCGCCGCGATGTTCTTCACCTCGAAGATGAAGGTCGTCATCGCCTGCGTGCCCTTGAGGTCGAACGGGTCGAGCGGCTCGCGCGCCAGCACCACGAAGCGGGTGGTGTTGTCCGAGGCGTCCTCCACCCGGTCCTCGACGATGTCGAGCCCGTAGAGTTCGGCCGCCAGCCGGGGTGCGATGGCGCAGGCGTCGGGGTCGCCCTGCTCGCGCACCAGTGCCGCAGCGCCCGCGGTGTCGGCATAGGCCATCGGCACGATGCCCCGCTCGCGCAAGTAATGGCGCGACTGGCCGAGCGCCTGCGGGTGGCTGTAGGCCGCCGAAAACGGGCCTTTCGCGCCGGGCAGCGCCATCAGTGCGTGGCTGATCGGGGTGAAATGCTCGCCCACGATCGACAAGCCGCTTTCGGGCAGCAGGAAGTGGATGTCGGCGACGCGGCCGTGCTGCGAATTCTCGATCGGGATGATCGCGCGGTCGGCCCGCCCCTCCTTCACCGCGTCCAGCGCATCCTCGAACGAGAAGCACGGCAGCGGCAGGCAACCGGCATCGTATTCGAGCGCGGCGCGGTGGCCGTTGCAGCCCGGCGCGCCCTGAAACGCGACGGCGCGCGCGGGCTGTGCCTGGGCGGCGGCTTCCATCTCGGCGACGAGGGCGATGGCGGGCTGGGGATAAGCATGCATGACGTGCGCGCGATTAGGCGGCGTGGCGAACAAGCGCAATGGCCGAATTCCGTATCGGCACTTGCGCTGGATCAAGGCGGACATTAATGCCCGAAGCCAACAGGATGAGTGAATAATCACCGCGGGGCATGCTGAATGGACGATCGTTTCAATACTATCGCCGGTTGGACTCTTTTTTCGGGCATCGTCGGCCTGGGACTGACGATCGCCAGTTCGATGTATTTTCAGGCTGACAAGCATCACGCGCCGGAGACTGCGGGCTATGCCGTCGAAGGCGTGGCCGAGGAAGGCCCGGGCGGCGGCGATCCACCGATCGCGACGCTTCTCGCCGCCGCCGACGTGGCCAAGGGCGAGGCGACTTTCGCCAAGTGCACCTCGTGCCACACGATCAATGCGGGCGGCGCCAACGGCATCGGCCCGAACCTGCACGGCGTGGTGGGCGAGGCGATCGGCCAGGGCGTGGGCGGCTTCGCGTTCTCCGACGCGCTCAAGAGCAAGGGCGGCAACTGGTCGTTCGACAGCCTGAACGACTGGCTCAAGAGCCCCAAGGCCTTCGCGCCCGGCACCAAGATGACCTTCGCCGGTCTGTCCAAGCCGGAAGACCGCGCCAACGTCATCGCCTACCTGAATTCGCAGGGCTCGAACCTGCCGCTGCCGGCCGCAGACGCGGCTCCGGCGGCCGACGCCGCGGCAGCGCCTGCGGCGGGTGAAGCCGCACCGGAAGCGTCCGAAGCGGCGGCGCAATAACCCGATCCGGCCCCTTCAAGGGATCGCCGGTTGAAAACGGTCCGCTAGCGCCGCCGAGTCGCTAGCGGGCCGTTTTCGTCTTTACGAGACAAGTTCGGCGCGACCTTGCAAACAACCCCGTCATCCCAGCGAAGGCTGGGACCCTTCGACAAGCTCAGGGTGAGCGGCGGTGGCACAAAGCTCCCAAGCCCGATCAGGCTGAGCTTGCCGAAGCCCGATGAGCAGAGCGCCAACCTTTGCGCCACCAGAAAACCGTCATCCTCGCGAAAGCGGGAACCCATCTCCTGACGGTGCCTGTTGAACCGGCATCAGATGGGTCCCCGCCTTCGCGAGGATGACGGGGTTGCGCGTGCAGCACATACGACTTTTGCCCGCTGGCGAGTGCGGGCCATTACGCCGGGGAAATCAACGCATCCGAAGGTAACATCGGGTCGGCGTCGGGAGCGTCCAAGCTGGGACGCGGGGTTTTGTGTTCCGTGAAGCTCTGGCGAGCGGCCGGGTAACTCACGGTGCAGCCCGGCTCGACCTGTATTCCATCGGAAAGTCCCATGTGGCCGTCGTTAGGGTTCGCATCGTTATCGGCCGAAGGCTATCCGGGATGGCCGTCCCATGTCCTGCCGTGTGTCGCAGGAACGTATGGACGGCGTTTCCGGTAGCGCAGAGACAGTCCGGGTCTTCGAACGGACGCGTTAGGTGCGTGATCACGGCTGAAACCGCATCCCGGCCCACGACGCCGACCCGATACACCGAAGCAATGTGATCTGCATTGCTCCGGATGTCGGGCCATATAACCTATATGGCGAAAAATGTCAATCCTCAACCGCCTCACCGCGCCCCTTGAAGCCCTTCGCGATGACATACCACTCGGACGAATCCTTGCGGCTTGCGGGCGGCTTGGCGTGCTTGACGCTGGTGAAATGCTTCTTGAGCAGCGCCAGAAGCTGCGTGTCCGTCCCCCCGGCCAGCACCTTGGCCAGGAACGTCCCGCCGGGTGCCAGGTACTGGATGGCGAAGTCCGCCGCCGTTTCAACCAGGCCCATGGTGCGCAGATGGTCGGTCTGCTTGTGCCCCACGGTGTTCGCCGCCATGTCCGACAACACGAGGTCCGGCGCTCCCTCCAGCGCCGCGTCGAGCGCCGCCGGGGCCGCGTCCGCCATGAAATCCATCTCGAAGATGGTGACCCCCTCGATGGGGTCGGTGGGCAGGAGATCGATGCCGACGATCTTCGCCTTGGGCCGCTTCAGGCGCAGCACCTGGCTCCACCCTCCCGGTGCGATACCGAGATCGACGGCGCGCTCCACGCCCTTGAACAGCTCGAATTTCTCGTCGAGTTCCAGCAGTTTATAAGCGGCGCGGCTGCGATAGCCGTCGGCCTTGGCCTTCTTGACGTAAGGATCGTTCAGCTGGCGCGTCAGCCAGCGCGCCGAACTGGTCGAGCGCTTCTTGGCTGTCTTGAGCCGCTCGCCGGGATCGCGGCCGGAGCGGCTCATCGGGCGTGGACTGCGTTACGGATGGTGTCGGTCATGTTTCTAATTCCAGATGCCGGACCCGGCGAGTGCGAGGCGATCAGGCTGCGCAAAATGCCTTCGCGGATGCCGCGGTCGGCAACCCCAAGCCGCGCGGCCGGCCAGAGGTCGAGGATCGCTTCGAGGATAGCGCAGCCGGCGACCACGAGGTCCGCCCGCTCACGCCCGATGCAGTTGAGCTCGCGTCGCTCCTCGATCGCCATGGAGGACAGGCGCGTGCTGATCCCGCGCATCGATTCGGCGGGCACGATCAGCCCGTCGACCATGCGCCGGTCGTATTGCGGCAGTTCGAGATGCAGGCTGGCGAGCGTGGTGACGGTGCCACTGGTGCCGAGCAGGCGCAACGGCCCCTCCTGGCTGGCGCTCTCGCGCGCCGGACCGACGCGCTTGGAGAACGCGGAGAAGCTCTCCGCCACCAGGCTGTGCATGTGGCGATACCGTTCGAGGCGTTCCGCCTGCGTCGTGCCTTCCGGCCCGCAGCTTTCGGTGAGCGAGACGACGCCCCAGGGCACGCTCTGCCAGTCGAGGATGCGCGGAACGGTGCCGGTGCTCTCGATCAGCACCAGTTCGGTCGAGCCGCCGCCGATATCGAAGATCATCGCCGGACCGAAGCCGTCCTCCAGCAGCACGTGGCAGCCCAGCACCGCCAGGCGCGCTTCTTCACGCGCGGAGATGATGTCGAGATGGATGCCGGTTTCCTCCCGCACCCGTTCGATGAATTCCGGCCCGTTGGTCGCGCGGCGGCACGCCTCCGTGGCGACAGAGCGTGCGAGATAGACGTTGCGGCGCATCAGCTTGTCCGCGCAGACCCGCAGTGCGGCCAGCGTGCGCTCCATCGCTGCGTCGGACAGGCGCCCGGACTGCGCGATGCCCTCGCCCAGCCGCACGACGCGGCTGAAGGCGTCGATCACCGTGAAATTCTCGCCCGAGGGCCGCGCGATGAGCAGGCGACAGTTGTTCGTGCCGAGATCGATCGCCGCATAGGCCTGGCGCCCCGAACCCTGCCCCCCGGGCTGCCCCACGGGGACGGCCATCGAAGGGGCGGCCATCGAAGAAACCGGACGAACCGGCTGCGTCGGCGCCTGTGCGGGCGGTGCGGCTGTCTTTTCTACGCGCGGCGCCTTGGCTGCCTCGGGTTTGGTAGCGCTGCCTTTCGGGCGCGCCTTCCCCTTGGCTTTCGTGCCGGACGGCTGAGGGCTGGACTGGGAACTTGCAGACGCCTTCGCCTTGCCCCTTCTACCCTTGCGCCGCCGCGACGGACGACCCGTCACCTTGGCTGTTCCGGACACTTCGACTTTGGCAACCGGCGGATCGTGGTCCGCCATAAATTCGATACTCGTTCTAATGTCTTCCCGCCGATCGGGCGGGCACCTGAAAGCGATGCTAACGCCCCGCGCGCCAACCGGCAAGGGCAGCGGTTTTTTAGTGCATCAAGGTGCTTGACCCGAATCACGACCGCCGCTAGTGGGACGCCTCCCGATGCCCCGTCGTCTAATGGTAAGACTACGGATTCTGATTCCGTCTATCGAGGTTCGAATCCTCGCGGGGCATCCAATCTCTCCATACATCCATGAAACGAACTTGGCCCGCTGCGACGAATGACGTCCGCGCCGAGTGTCGCTGCTGGCTCTCGTACCCGCTTTGCAGGATCTGCCAGCTACTGTGCGGCGTCGAGGGCTGCGCCTGTGGCGACTTTGCGGTGATACGGCTGCTCGTTCTCCCGCTCAAGCGATGATGGGCGCGCCTGGATCAACAGTCGGCTTATGCCGGCAATCGTCTCGGCCATGCCTGGCGTATGTCATCATGCGCCGGATGCGTACGATGAATGCTCTGCGCCGAAACGTACTGAGCACAAATTTCCGGACAGACATGGACAGCACCGCCTTAGTCGCCTCCCTAACCTGCTCCGCGACGGCGGGTACTCTTGAGGCGATAGCTGGCGATGGCGACACAGAGGCGGGGCAGGTCCTCCGAAGGCGGTCTCCCTGCCTGCGATTTCTGCCTTTGCGGGGCTAACAGGAAGTTACGCCCGCTCCTCATCTTAGAGACGCTGGCACACGCCGCTGCGCTGCCTTTAACGAGCGGTGCGGGCGTTGTGCTGCTCAAGAAATGTTGTGTTGGAAAACGGACCTAGTGCGGACACGGGCTTCCGTGGAGCTTGGCTCTTAGCGTCTAAGTCGTTGTAATGTC